>NZ_JANAVN010000009.1:0-276500 GCF_024213565.1 Paenibacillus sp. Lou8.1 | reverse complement strand
TGACGTAACCCCATCGTACCGAGGCGCTCGTTTTTGTGCAAAGACCAGATTATTCGTTTTACAGGAATTCTAACGGGGAACGTTAATTCAACAAAGCAACGGCAGTATAAGACTTTATTTTCTCGTTCAGGGCTGCCGCCAGTGTATATATAGGGGTCAATCTAAAACTTATTTTCTAATACCTGAACTAATTCAAACTCTGAAACCGCGTCAAATTAACGAACCCAGTCTAATACTTTAAAACTTATTTATGATAGGCAGACGATTTTAGCATTTGAAAACCACGTAGAATCAACAACATCAGTCTATAGCTTTATATTTTCCTTGTTCACTAAGCACAGATTTTTATAGATAATACATTTATATATGAGTTTACTCAATTTATTGTAATATTTAGTGTTTTATTTTAACAGTGTAAGTATATAAAAGAGATGAAAGTCTTTAAACCATTTGTTTAGATGTATCATTGAAGCGTTTAAACGTTTAAATTGGTTAAAAAACGTAGTATAAGAAACATAAAAGTCTAGATGTAAAGGAGTGAAAACTCCCCAAAAGTACTGGAAATTAATATCTGATGAAAAGGGTTCTACTAATTGTCCAAAGTGTTTACATGAAGATATCATTCAATTACTTTAACGGCATATCATTCAAAAGAGCCTGTAGCATTCTTGAAGGAGGATGATCTGTCTCAGGGGAAAACAGCGCTTAGGGCATAATCATGATGAAACTATGATGCGCTGCTCCAGAATGCCCAGAAGCAGAAGTAGAAGTTTTTAGATATACTTAAGGCAAACAAAAATTATTTTAAAACTTTAGTTCGAAAACATGGGCATACCCTAGATATCAACATAGACTTAGAGGATTATTGATACTATTCGGTTTCAAAAAAGGCAATCACTATACGATAGTGAAGGGCTATAAAGAGAAACTCACCTTATTTAGTTCAATAGTTGTATAAGTCAGTTTTTTATTCTTCAAACAACAATGTTTGTGTAACTTCATTTACGTTCGGCTTTTTACTATGGTCTTTCTCAGATTTTTTAAGGCTTAGTCTACACTGTATCGTTGATATAGGTTTCCCATATAATAAGAAATCATCAATTTTAGGCGTGTTTATATGCACTACTTCATTATCTATTTGTTTTGCTTCTTCTCTCAATTCCATTAGTAATCTACCTAGAGCATTTGTACCGAACAAATTAGAATCATCATCAGGAATTGCTCCCCAAAAGGAATCTTTGTGCGATTCTTCAACAATAGGTAATTCTCTTGTTTGTTTTAGTTCTTCAGAAAATGTCAACCAGTTTTGATAGAGTTTTACACGAAGACACCATCGCATTATTTTAATTCTTGATTCATTCCAATCAGACCTTGATTGGTTACGATATGGTTTACTTATCATTTTTGCAGTCATTGGGCTATTTTGGCTAATTATTTCTTTTTGTACATTAGGCAGATGCGGAAATCGACAAGCTTGATACAATGCTTCAGAAGTCAGAATTTTAACTCCATTGATGGAGATTGGAAAACCAGGAGCCATATTGGACATTGCTCCATATGGCTCCTTGGTTTTTTTGAAAACTATTGAATTCTGCCTAGAGTATAGTTTTTTTTCTGGATTAGACACCATCAATCCTCCATTTCTTCTAATTAACTCTTCTCGGAAAGAGAGGGTACCATTGATTGAGATGTTTCTGATTAATGTCACCCCACCATAGCACTAAAGGGCTATTATTTGCAATATTTCGATAGGTTACGAATAATGAACCAAAACCCAAATCTGAAAAATATGAATACCCCATGGGTTTAAAACTAGGGTTATTAGTAAACGTATAAAGGTATGCTCCATGCGTTAGAAATGCTTGTTCAACAACAACTCGAGCCTCCTTCGAAGTAAAAAGTGTCTCACTAGTAGGGTAAGTTTCAGAGCGAAATAATGGGAATCTACTATTCCCTTTTTGCTCCCGCTGTTCTTCCATCGCTTTTCTGAAGTTTGTTACATGAACATCATCACCCTTATGCTCAGTCGGCCATAAACAAAGATATTCTTTCGAATTAAATGCATTATTAGAAAACTCATGAATTCTCCAAAATTTAAATTCTACGTTTTTTCCTTTAAATAGACTTTTTAGGTTCCTAGTTAAATAGCTATAATTACTGTTGTACATTGCTAAAAACACTAAATGTAGAGTTACATTTTGTATTTCATTTTCATTAGCCCATTTCTTAATATCCCAAAATGCCGTGTTTCCAGAAAACATACAATCATCAAAGTAAATATATGTATTGGGCTGTTTGCCACAATCTGATAATTTAATATCAAACTTCTCTTCCATTGTATCGCCAAGTAATTCTAACAATTCTCTTTGACTTTCTCCTTTTCTCTGAATTTCTAAAAAGCTTACAGCGGGATAGTTCGTTTTAAAGTCTCCTACGATTTCTTTTTTGTTTATAAGGAGTTCCATGAATTCAGCAGTACGTTCCTTTGAAACATAATGTTTCTTTAAAATATGATCTATTTCTTTCAAAATGGTCAAACGACTCGATTCATTGAACTGTTCGATCCATTTTTCTACGTGATCTTTACTCATAACTTTTCCATTTTTATAGTCCTTTGTTGTATCTACAATGCTATTCATTAGTTCTTCAATCTCATCAACCGTGTCCAACATACTATATCCCTCCATATATTTTAGGTATTTTGTATTATTTATTCGACACGAATATAGAAATTCCTTCCTAATTATCTTAAATTTATTTATCTGATCTGATAGCAATTGCTGAAGGCCAAATTCCCAGTAAGACGGATAACCAACTTAGCCATATTACGAAACAAAAAAGATTCAACCCTAGGTTCTTGAATCATTCCAAGTATTGGGTCTTAGAGAGAACACTGGTCCATTAAAATTTATGAAAGGGATTATAATAAATCAACAAGTTAAATATCCTTACTATATTGTAACTAATCATTTACTTGAGCGATAATGCACCAAACTATTTTGATGGATTAGAAGCTGAAATTCTACACCTGATGTCATTACGAAATTTCAAAACTCTAATTAATACTCTCCACTCGCTTTAACAATTTGTGTTATTAGATTTATTCATAAAATACAACGACCGTTCTTCTATATTGAGAAACGGTCGTTGTTTCATTACTATTAGAACCGGGACTAGCTGACAATAACATCTAGCCACATATTTTAAACAATTAATTATGTTTCGGTCAAAACGTCTTCAAACCTCCATAAAATGTCGCAATCAACACCATGAGATTGTGGCTCTCCAATATCAGGTGAAATTTTTAGTGAGCAATTCAGACACTCAGCACCAATAGATTTAACCCATATACTCACAGGCGCTCCCTCTTCGTCTGTATCAAAGTCGGTTTCTGTACTGACAAGAAGGGTTTCCATATTGCAAACGAAGCAAGTAGTAACATCCATATCATCTATAGCCTTTACGATAGCATTTGCTCTTTCTTCGATTTGATCCAGGTCAAATTTCCAGATAGGAATAGTGTAACATGCAAGCCCATATGCTTTGAAAAAAGCAATACGCTCGTAATCGATTTGTTCTTGACCGGATTTAATTATTTCATTTATCGGGTCTAATGTAGATTTTTTATATTTCCAATAGGATTCAAGTTTATTATAATCACTGAATTCTAAGCACTTATTTACTAAGGGAAATACATTTTGAGAAATAAACTGATCCAACTCATTTAAACGTAGTACATACACGCCTTTATGCCAGACACGATTTCTTAACTGGTTTAGATCTACTAAGGTCTGCTTATTATCACTAATAATTTTTGATATGACAGGTATACTACTGGTGTCACCTTCAAGTTTCATTAAGCTGATTACTCGATTTAGCGAAGTCATAAATTCAGCAGTATTATCACTTGTTAAGTCATAAGGTCTTTTGTTCAAGAGAACATCAAGGATAGTAGATGAGTTGTCCCCATTTAGGTTTACCTTATAGGCTAACTTAGGATGAACACTTCCTAATATATCCTTCAATAATAGCTCAAAAAAATGATGGAAATGGAATACACATTGCAGATACACTTCCTGATAATCTGTATTTTCACAGAACAAAGCAATACGTTCCATTGAGTCTTCATAAAAGGGATGGTCTTTTTCAATGTACATATCCTTAACTACGCGCTTATCCGAGGCTACTTGATATGTTTTAAAATATGACTTAACTCCTATTCTCAACGAAGCAAGCGCCGATTTAGTAACATTCTCTTTGTTCTTGATTTTCCCAATCGTAAGCCCATGTTCTCTAGTCAGTTTAAAGATCGTGTTCTCCTCCTCAGATGCATACAAGCTAATTCCAATAGAGAAATGCATATTTATGAATAAATATACATTTCTCATTAATTATGAAAAAGTTTTCTCATTAATTATGAAAATATTCTCACTAATTATGACACCACACACTCACACCGCAATTAAAAAATTTAAATCTTGTAAGCCTTCATAGCTTTTCTTAACTCTTTGAATGAAGGACGTTTGCCATACATTAAGACGCCCGTACGGTAGATCTTGGCGGCCAGCCAACCGAACAACAAAATGGAGACGACCAGTATACCAAGTGACAGCCAAATTTCCAGCAGGCTCGCCCGCTCCAGACCAATCCGCAACAGCATGACAGTCGGCGAGAAAAATGGGATATACCCGGCCACCTTTACGAAAATCGTATCCGGTGCGGCGATATTGAAGATACCGATATAAAAGGCTGCCAGTGACAACACGGTAATCGGCATGATCGCCTGTCCCAACTCCTCGGTACGGCTAACGATAGAACCCACCGCAGCGAACAATACTGCGTACAGAAAGTAGCCGAGGATGTAGAATACCAGACCATAGCCCAACACTGCGATATTCAGTTGCGACAGATCCAGCCCAGCTGAGCTAAGAATGACATTATTATGCGGCAGCATAAGGTTGGCACATACAACGGCTGCAAAGACAGCAATTTGCAGCAGGCCGACCAGGAAAATGCCGATAATTTTTCCGAACATCTGGGTCAACGGTGAGACGCTTGTGATGAGAATCTCCATGATACGTGAGCTTTTTTCCGATGTCACCTCTGCAGCAATCATATTCCCCGTCATCATGGAGGAGGTGAAGAATAAAATCATCAGTACATAGACCAAACCATAGTTAATCATAGAGGTCTCTTTTTTCTCTGTCCCCACGGCTCCCCCTGCCTCAGACGGACCGTCTACTTCCCTGCTATCCACCAATACAGGTGTGCTAATTTCACGAATTTGATCGCTGGTCAATGCATTGCCGCCCATAATGGCTTTGACCTTAGCTTCCTGAAGTCCCGTCTGCAACAATGTAATTACAGCAGGAGATGGCTCTTTTTCTACAGAGACATACTCCACTTTAGGAAACGCGCCTCCCTTGGCGGCAGGCTCCGTGAACTGCACGTAACCTTGCAGCTCCCCGTTTTTCAAGGCTTGCTGCATGGCCGGCGTTTGTACGCTGTCATAACGCACCCAGATGGCTGCCGGGTTGGATTGCTCCTTGGTGAATTGCTCCAGCTGATTTGCCACTTCTATCCGGCTCCCAGCAATCAGTCCCAAGCGATGATGCTCGGCTGCCGTTGTGCCCGAACCTCCTGCCCCATCTCCTTTAAACAAAGAAATCAAATACGGCAGATTCATACCAATCGTAATGAGCAAGGCCAGTACCAGCGTTGTAATGATAAAAGATTTGGTTCTCGCCTTCTGACGGAACGTAAAACCGATCACCGTACCCAGTCTATTCATGGGAATCCCCCACCTCTCTTATGAAAATCTCGTTCAGCGTAGGTTCCTTGATCTCAAAATGCTCTACATCCGTTTGCTCCAACGCCGTTTGTAAAATCAACTTCGCCGCATCCGGCTGCTCAATATGCAGCATCCAGCCGCGATCCATAGGCTCTGCACGGCGCACGCCGGGCAGCTGCTCCAGTCCATTCACTTCACCTGTAGTAATGAGACGAACTTTTTCACGTGGGTAACGGCCCTTAATCTCCTGCACACTTCCCTGCACAACTGTATTTGAGCGATGCAAGATCGTAATATGGCGGCACAGTTCCTCCACATGCTCCATGCGGTGGGTCGAGAATAAAATCGCAGCCCCATCGTCCCGCAGCTCTTTCACCGTATCCTTAAGCAATTCAACGTTCACCGGATCAAGCCCACTGAAGGCCTCATCCAAAATAAGCAGCGTGGGGCGATGCACAACAGCGGCAATAAAGCCCATTTTCTGCTGATTCCCCTTGGATAGCTCCTCAATCCGCTTGTCGTAGTATTCCGGCACTCCAAAGCGTTCCAGCCAGTAGCGTAGACTTTTGTCCGCCTCCTTGGCCGACATGCCGCGCAGCCTGCCCAAATAGTTAATTTGCTCGCTCACCTTCACCTTGGGGTATAGTCCACGCTCCTCAGGCAAATAGCCCATCGTCCGCTGAAGCTCCTTGCTGTAGGGCTTTCCCTCATATTGAATGCTTCCTCCATCAGGGTAAATCAGGCCGAGCACCATGCGCATCGTTGTCGTTTTGCCTGCTCCATTGCCTCCCAGTAATCCGTAAATCTCCCCGCCATTCACATTCAGCGAAATTCCGTTCACCGCCGTGTGGTTCCCATATTGCTTCACGACCTCTTTCAATTGCAGCATGCTCATGATTACTCCGCTCCTTTTTTCTGCGTGTATATCTCCGCATCTTCTGATAGTTGTCCAGCAGACCAATGTATTAAAATATCATCCAGCTCCAAACGCCGCACACGGATAGGGCGAATGCCCGCTTGTTCCAATATGGCGCTGGTCTCTCCGGCTGCCAACGTTACAATTCGCTGCAATCCGCCTTCGCTCTCCGTCTCTACCACTCCCGGAAGCTCCGATGCCTCCTCTGGCGTGCCTTCAAACCACATTTCTTTGCTATTTTCGAGCAAATGGTCTTTTTCCAACTTGCCGAGCAGCTTGCCATCATGCATCAGGACAATATAATCTGCCAAACGCTTGATCTCGTCTATAATATGAGTAGCAATAATAACCGTTGTTTTGCCGTTCTCCATACAATCCCGCAGTTCCTCCAGCATGATTTTCCAGGCAAAAGGGTCTAAACCTGACGAAGGCTCATCCAGCAGCAACAAACGGGGATGAGGCGCCAAGGCTGCAGCCAGTTCAAACTTGCGGCGCTCTCCCTTAGACATCCGCGATAATTTCGTATGCTGAGGAACCTGAAATCGTTCCATCAGACGCTGAAAACGTGTTTCATCCCAGCCGGGATACCACAAGGCTCGAAAAGCCGCTGCTGCTTCTGCCGTGAGTTGATCTTCCTCACGGCTTGGCTGCTCTGACATATACCCAACCCATTGTCGTGTATCTGCCGGCATGCCGTCTGGATACGCTTGACCGAACCAACGGATTTCACCGGAATCCGGGTGGATAAGCTGAGTCAGCAGATGAATCAATGTACTTTTGCCCGATCCGTTATGTCCAGCCAAAGCGACTACATATCCCGGTTCAATGGTTAGATTAATCGGTCCAATTTCCCGGTTACCTCGGGTTTTATAGACTTGGCTCATCTCAATAATGGGTGTTTTTATCTGTATCCCCATAGGAACTTCCACATGATGATTTACTTCGTTCTTCACGGGCGTCACTCCTTCACTTGGACTTCATACCTTCTCTTCACCATTTCTGCGAAAAGCACTAACAATTCCTGTTCTGTCATCTGCACAGCAATGCCTGTGTCAATCGCGGTTTCCAACGCCTCGGTCACTGCTTTAAGGCGGTAACCTGAGCGCTTATCATCCTCAACCAGAGCTACGAAGGTGCCCGTCCCCTGCCGGGTACGAAGCAAGCCCTCGTTCTCCAAATCCTGATAGACCCGCCGGACGGTGATGACGCTGCAGCGGAGCGTCCCTGCAAACTCCCGAATGGAGGGAAGCAGCGTTCCCGCTGCAATCTGTCCGGTTACGATGAGTGAACGAAGTTGCTTTTCAATTTGTGCATACAGCGGTTCCGCGCTATTCTCATCAATTTGCACTGGTATATTCACCTGCTTCTCCCCCCTTTTTATCTATCTTTGTACACATACCCCTAAGTTAAGTCCCGTTTCATAAGTCTACGCTGTGTCACCTTATAGGACACCCACATACCCAGAACTCCTGCCAGCAGCGCTCCCCACATCACCGGAGACAACAGCTGCCATTCCTTGCTATAAAATGCCGTTAACGATACCAGATTGGCTCCACATACTCGAACTATAATCGTAACTATCCCACAAATGAGCATGACGACAATGGATAGCCAAAAGTAGGATTTCCCTTTTTTAAGAAATTCCAAATGAATATAAATGGCTTGAATCAGCATTCCGTAGCCTATCCAGGAAAGTGCAAACGATACAAAGAAACCTGTACTGGCATATACCCGAAACGTAGCTGACAACGTAAACAATAGAGTGAAAAATATTACGCTGTTCACAACAAACGCCAAAAGCGCCTGTTGAATTCGACTCATAATCACCGCATTCATCGGTATAGGCAAGGTGCGGAAAAAGGCTAGCATATGCGTATAGGAATCTTCCTGAAGATATTTAAAAGCACGGCGGTTATAAATGAATCCGAGAAACGGAATCAACACCAGCATGATAAAATCGGCTACTGGACTCAAGTTTCCAAGTTCACCCCATTGCACACTTACAGCAAAACTCATAGTTAATCCCAAATACGCAATAAACAGCAATGTCCACAGCATGACATATGGATTGTTGCGAAAATCGTGCCGGTTAATCTTCCATGCCTGCTTGATGATTGTCATTTTCATATCCTGATCCCTTCTTCACTGCCTGTAATGACGACCTCGTTCTCTCTTCATACGAAGTTATTATTACAGTAATCAGTGTTATTACTGTATATATCTTTATACACAGTATATAAACCATGAATTACAACTGTCAACACCTGAATGTAAATTGTGCGTACAATCACAAAAGCTCGTCAGAACCTATGCTACTCTGTAAATGATAAACGTTCTCAATCAAGGGGATGACCAAATGGATAAGATACTGCACTGGGATGAGCCCATATTTAACCTTGTTAACCGTTACCCCGAAGTGAAGGACATTATGGTAGAGCTGGGTTTTCACGATATCGCCAAGCCTGGCATGTTACAGACCGCAGGTCGTTTTATGACACTGTCCAAAGGTATTGCAATGAAAAAAGTAGCTATGGAAACCGTGGAACGCACGTTTTTGCAACATGGTTTTACCATTCAAAAATAAAGGAGCTAACGATCATGAGCGAGCTAATTAACAACCGTGAACATACAGCACAGGAATTAACGGAACGCCAACAAACGCTAAAGGAAATTATAAAAGAATTACATGCCGGGAAAAGCGTGGAGGAAGTCAAAGCTCGTTTCGCAGAGGCTGTTGGCGGAGTAAGCGTAGCGGAAATTTCAGCTATGGAGCATGCATTGATGACCGAGGAGGGAATTCCCGTATCGGAAGTGCAGCGTCTTTGTTCCGTGCATACATCGATATTCAAGGGTTCCATTGAGGATATTCACCGTCCTTCAGGACCAGAGGAACAACCGGGACATCCCGTTCATACCTTCAAGCTGGAAAATCGGGAGATCGAACGATTGGTCAACTTCAAGTTGTCATTGCACGCGGACCAATTTCAAAAAGATGACAGCCCCAAAATTATCTACAAGTTACTGGAAGATTTAAGTCTGCTGCTCGATCTCGACAAGCACTATAGCCGCAAAGAAAATCTGGTCTTTCCTTATCTAGAACGCTATGGAATTTTTGGCCCAACCAAAGTTATGTGGGGTGTGGACGACAGCATTCGTGCCGCGATTAAGGAGGCAAAGAGTCTGCTCACCGAATATAACGGAGATCGTGAACAGATTGGGAAGGCACTTGCCCATATCATGAGCGAAGTGAATGAAATGATATTCAAGGAAGAAAATATTTTGCTACCGATGGCACTCAGTAAGCTGACAGAGGATGAGTGGCTGAAAATAGCCCGGGAAAGCGAAGAAATCGGGTTCTGCCTGACCGCTCCCGAACGTGAATGGATACCTGAACGGGAAGAGGAACCGGCAGAAGCCCTTGAGCAAACGGAAGGCACATCTGGAACACCGCAGGGCTTCGTGCGATTCGAGACGGGGATTATATCTGTACAACAATTGGAACTACTGTTGAATCATCTACCCGTTGACCTGACTTTTATTGATGAAAATGATGTTGTTCGCTATTTTTCCCATGGTAAGGAACGAATCTTCGCGCGCACGAAAGCCGTCATTGGTCGTACCGTACAGAATTGCCACCCACCCCAAAGCGTGCATGTCGTTGAGAAGCTGCTGGAAGATTTTAAGGCAGGTCGCAAGGATGTTGAAGATTTTTGGATTCCAATCAAGGACAAATTTGTCTACATTCGTTATTTTTCCATCCGTGATGCAGAGGGCCGCTATCTGGGAACGTTGGAATTTACGCAAAATATCGCACCGATTCGTGCTTTGGAAGGACAAAAGCGTATTCTATCCGAATAGTATCCAACCGTAAGCCACCATGTTCAGATTTTTGCCACCCATATTTATAATATGTTGTTCTACTATAAGTTTGGCCCCCAGCCTTTCATAAAAAGTACATGCTGGATTATCTGCTAGCACCCATACGATTACAGAGTGAATATCCATACTATTAAATTGTTGAAGCAGACGTAAAAATAGTCTCTTCCCCAAGCCTAAACTATGGTATTCACTCAAAACGTAAATAGCCGTTATTTCTCCCCCATACGGGGGATATTCACCTGATTTTTCCGGCCCCCCACTCACAAATCCGATGATTTCCCCCTTCTCATTTTCAGCAACATATACCCGATGACCGTCTTCACTGGATAGATTCGCATTCCACAGTTCTGTTCTTTGCTCATAGGAAAGCTGTTCCAGAACCTGGGCAGGCATTATATCTTTGTAGGTCGTCTTCCAGCAATCTACGTGCACCTTGGCGATGCCCTCGGCATCTGATATCGTTGCTTCCCTGATGTTCATGTAAGTTCCACTCCTAGTTTCCAATATTATGCACTCTATTATATCGACGATCCAAATCTTGATCTATAATAAGGATATTCATTGTTTAGTGAAGTTGGATAGGATAACCCGTTCACTACACTATTCGTTTACTGGGGGATTCGACTTGAATAAAATTGTTTCATTTTATGTGCCGCTTGGCATTTCGTCATTAATTGCTGCACTAACGCATGTCATCGTCAATGCCGTGCTTGCTCGTTCGGAACATCCTTCGTTTACATTAAGCAGCTATGCGGTCGCCGTCAGCTTGTGCCTACTGTTGGAAACTCCGTTAACCGCTGTACGGCAAATGACCACGAAATTCGGTTATGATCGCAAGTCCGTTCATTCTATCGGTATTTTATGTACGTTCGTGGCTGTGGCTGTATTGATCATCGGCTGGTGCATCGGGTTGACGCCCGTAGGCAATCTGGTCTTTCAATATGTATTTGGTGTGTCCCCAGTATTGGTCGAACCCACCAAGAGCGTATTTCAGGTTCTTACTTTACTATACATATTGGTAGCTGTCCGTAACATATATCAGGGACTTATTATTAACAAGCACCGAACGGCATGGATGACATTCAGCTCGTCCATACGTATTATCGTCATGCTAATTGCTTCCTGGTTTTTGATCCGTGCTGGCTGGACGAATGACGGACGAGTCGGTGCCGCCATTTTTATTGCAGGTATTCTCATAGAGCTGGTCGTTACTTTTTTAGAAGGCCGGGTTCTCAAAAGAAAGCTGCCTCCTGACAACGCGGAGCAAACCATCCATCACGCGAAGCATCTCCTACCTTTTTACCTTCCTTTGCTATATTCGGCGCTGGTGCTGGTTATCCTGAATCCTTCCATCCAAGCTGCGCTGAACAATACAACTGATCCACTGTTGGCCGTGGCATCCTTTTCTGTAGCACTGCAAATCCTGAATCTATTTGTCTGGTTTTGCAGCTCTTTGCATCAAATTGTGATTCAATTTTATACGACCAAGCGCAGGGAAGTGCTGATATTTTTAAGCTTTTTGTCTATCCTGTCGCCAATGCTACTCCTGTTACTCTCCTTCGGATTTGCTGGTGATCCTGTGTTACGGAATGTATTGGGATTGGAAGGAGAACTGTTGCTAGAAACCAGAGGACTGCTTCGCATACTGGCTGTCTATGTTGCATTTTATCCTTGGGTGGAATATTTTATAGGACGGTCGATATTAATCGGTAATACTAAACCTATCTTTATTGGTAGGCTGTTTTCTGTGAGCTTTGCGATTCTCGCGCTTATTCTGTGTATCTGCTTTTTTCCAGGACTGGACGGCAAAGTGGCGGGAATTGTAATGGCTGTTTCCTCGCCTGTTGAGCTGGGGATTTATCTGTTGCTTTATCGTAAAATCTCTACAACCACGATGAATGTGTCATCCTGAAAAAACTTACCTAGAGAGCCTTATGCTAACGACCCGCACATTGACTCCCTATGGCACAACTCTCTTTTACGAGGTCAAAATATAAGGACCGTTCTTTGTAATCGCAATCGTGTGCTCGTATTGAGCTCCCCAACTGCCGTCTGCTGTGCTAATGGTCCAGCCATCGTCCCCCCAGAGCACCGCCCCCTCGGTTCCGAGGGTAAATACCGGCTCAATGGTTATCACCATCCCTTCGCGCAGCGGTAATCCCGTTTTGGGACGACCATAGTGCAGAACCTCTGGCGGCTCATGCATTTGGCGGCCAATGCCATGCCCGATCAGAGGCTTGACGTTGCCGAACCGCCGCCAGCCTGCCGCTTTTTCCACAGCATGCCCGATATCCCCCAACGTCTTCCCCGGGCGGGCAACCTCGATCCCGCGCATCAGTGCCTTATGGGTCTGCCGCAACAGTCGTGCTACCGGGCGGCTAATGTTACCTACCGCATAGGTCCATCCTCGGTCAGCTAGCCAACCGTCCTTGTTAACCACAATGTCGATGGTCACAATATCCCCATCATGAAGCACTCGCTCCGAGGGAAAACCGTGACATACCACCTCGTTGACCGAGGCGCAGGTGGCATAAGGGAAACCTTTATAGCCCTTTTGTTCAGGCGTAGCTCCGCGCTTGCTTAAAAACTGCTCCACCCAAGCATCGATTTCAAGCGTTGTGATTCCTGGAAGAATACGACTTTCCAGCGCACGATGGCAATCTGCCAAAATACGTCCGGCCTCCCTCATGTAGCCGATTTCCTCCGGTGTTCGTATTGCTATCTCTATTGGAATCCGCCTCCTTTGAGCATACAAATTCACTAAACCTATCCCATTGTATGCAAGGCGGACACAAAAAAACCGTCTCCTCTGTGGATAGACGGTTTATAAAAGTCGTATTTCTAGTTTTTCGGTAATCGAACCCTTTAAGATACTGAAGAATTTATGCGACCGAGTTCGTTTTCCACCACCATGGTCAACTCTTCCTCATACCCTCCTGTAATCCGGTATTTTCGCACATATTCCTTTACAAATTTTTTGGGATCCTTAGGCCGGAAAATTCGAGTCATTTCCCGCAGACTTTCCTTAACTTCATTGTGACCTTTCGTTGCCATGTAACTCCCTCCCAAAACGTTGAAAATAAGTGCTCCGTTGAAGAGAATGCCGAAAAGTATTGATGTCCTTATGCAGTGAAGTAGTATGTCTAATTGCAGCTTAGGTCGGGAACACCTTATACAAGGCATGTACCTGACACTATTATTAACCGATTTTCTTTTGGCTGAATCACTACCCCATTATAACATATTCAGATACAGCTTTCAGCTTTCCAGTAAATTTACATTGATTTTACCTATCTTTTACGCATCATGTCATTTGGGGTACTCAATCAGCTGTTGCATAGGGGGTATACCTTATTTATCGGTTTTTGGAGTGTATGTGTTTGGGGTAAAATAAATAAACATAACAAGGAGGGAAAAGGATGAGCCGCTTTGCTCCGCTGTTCACTGCACCTGTTGCCCGTATGTCTGCCCTGAACATAGGAACTTGTGAAGAGGAGGGCGTCAATGTCTCCCTACTTGATCAGGCAGACCGTGAAATCCAAGCCAAGTTTCCTAAAATGCACAGCTTCCTGCTACTACGCCACGGCAAACTGATCTGGGAACGCTATTATAACGGGCATGAAGTAAGCTCTCTGAACGATTTGCGATCCGCGACCAAAAGCTTCACTTCCACGCTCATCGGCATAGCTATGGCTCGCGGTGATATGCCCGGGCCAGAGACGGCTGTGCATAAGCTGTTGCCTGAGTATTTACCTAGGCGGAAGGAAACACTGCTAGAGCAGATTACGATTCGCCATCTGTTGACCATGACATCCGGCTTGTATTGGCAAACGGGTAAAAAGCTCGGAGAAGCTTTTATCCACCGTTTTCATCGCAGCAAAAGCTGGCCATCCTTTGCTCTACGCTTACCTGTACAGGAGGATCAACTCGGTGTATTCCAATATCGTAGTGTTGATTCGCACCTGTTGTCCGTTCTGCTGACCCATTGTTGTGGGATTGACGCCTATGCGTACGCTCTCCAGCACCTGTTCGAACCCTTAGGTTTCGGGAGAAGTGGTTGGGCACAAGATCCAGAGGGCTACACCATGGGACACATCGGGCTATATCTGACATCGCGTGACATGGCTAAATTCGGCGATTGCTGCCTTCATCAAGGCAGCTGGAACGGAACAGAATTGATTCCGGCCGATTGGCTGCATCAAGCGACACAGCGACAGGTTGAAGGTTATCCAGAATTCGGAGATTACGGATTCCAATGGTGGACAGGACGACTCCACGGCATCAACTATGCGTGTGCGCACGGACATGGAGGACAGCAAATTTATCTTGTGCCAGAAGCGAACGCAGTCGCAGTATTTACAGCAGATAGCAAGGTGAGCCGCTGGAAAAATCCGCGAACACTGCTGGAGCGCTACGTTTTGCCAGCCGTATCCTCCCTCAACTTGGAACGTTCCTGAAATGAGCTTTAATGTGCTTATTGAATATAGGAGGCTAAACAATCATGGAAGTCTCAGCACCAAAAATTCTAATATTGTACGCCAGTTACGGGGAAGGCCATGTGCAGGCCGCTCGGGCGATTATGGACAGTTTGCGAAGACTCGGACGCTGCGAGGTACAACTTCTCGACCTGATGGCTGAATCTCATCCCTGGTTGAACGGTCTGACCAAATTTGTATATATGCAAAGCTTCAAAACCATTCCTCAGCTTTACGGCTGGGTCTATAACATCACGCGCGGTATGCAGGCTAAATCGGCCTTTGGCCATGTATTGCATTCATTCGGAATGCGTCAACTTACGCTCACACTGAAAAAGGAGTTGCCGGATCTCGTGATACATACGTTCCCGCAGCTCGCGCTCCCGGCGTTACGCCGCAAAATGGGAATGAATTTGCCTATTGTCAACGTGGTTACAGATTTCGATCTGCATGGGCGCTGGCTGCATCCCGATATTGACCGCTACTATGTTGCCACTGAGGACATCCAGCAGGAAGCCGCCCAGCGGGGAATACCTATCGAACGCATTATCGCTACGGGGATTCCGATTCACGCTTCTTTTTATAACATGTCTGCTAACGAAGTTCCTGTTCAGGAACAGGTAATTCCATCGCAACAGGCTGAGACTACTACACTACTCATAATGGCAGGCGCCTATGGTGTGCTATCCGGCATACTGGATATCTGTCGGCAATTAAGCCAGCTTCCTCAGTTGCGGCTACTCATCGTCTGCGGACGTAACCAGCAACTGAAAGCAGAATTGGATGCGCTGTATGCAGACCACCCGGACATTTACACCTATGGATTCGTGGACTTTGTTCCAGCACTTATGCGTGCGAGCAATCTGGTGATTACAAAGCCCGGCGGCATTACACTCTCGGAAAGCATTGCATCCGGTTTGCCTATTCTTGTGTTCAAGCCCGTGCCCGGTCAGGAGCTAAATAATGCTCTGTATTTGCAGCAAAAAGGAGCTGCCCGTATTGCGCGCACTACGGAGGAGCTGATTCAGCATTGTCTCGACCTGATTTCCATCCCCTCTCTTGCCGAAGAGATGACGCAGGCGATTGAGTTGCTTCGCAAGCCTCATCCCGCAGACCAGATTGCCGAGGATATTTTGCATCAGCTTGTGGATAAAAGACCTTCCGTACGGACAAATTAACGAAGAATAAGCCAGACGGAGGGGATACCAATGGAACGCGAAGGAAAGGATTTGCTCCCGCTTTCGGGTGAAAAGGTAGAAGTGGATGGTGTTTATATTGATGAGGATGGACATGAACAGCATTTGCACAGAGGTCAGCATTTTCCCTCTGATGTTGTTTTGGGTACTTCCGAGTGGAAAATGACCGAATACGCCTTTGATAATCATCATGAAGGACGTACTGATGAACGACTTATCCCCAAAAAGGATGACAAGAATAAAATGGGGAAAATCACACATCCGCGCCGCCATTTAAAAACTGGCGACCGATAATTACGGAAGTATATCCACAGTTACTCCCAATATGTTGATAGTTTGTGGACAATCTGTGTGCAAAGTGTGAGATATCGTTATATTGTCTACAGTTTGTGCACAAATTGTGCATAAAGCATGCTGTTTTTGTGGATAAATAGTAATGTGCGGTGGATAAAGTGCGTACAAGATGTGCAAAACCTGTGCATAACCGTGTGAATGGCTGAGCGAATCCTTTTCGTTCAGCCTTTTTCGTATTTTTATACACATTCTCTAATTCTTTTTTTACCGAGATCGGGTATGTTCGAACGAGAACATCGCTCCCAGAACGATGAGTTGCCCAAAAAGGACTCTATCCCATTAACGAAGACTAATCGAAAATTCGCAAATAGCGCATAGAGGAGTGTAAAATGGAAACGGGGACGAACAGAGTCAAAAGAGGAATTACCGAAATGTAAAAAGGCGTAGTCATCATAGAAATTCTCGCTTCAGGCGGGCGAACATATGCAGGAACGCGGTATATAGAAGCATCTAGCAAAATCGTTGACCAAAATTTAGAAGTAGGGGTGATCCGAATGGCATCTATTAAAATCCTTTCACTTAATGTCGGCATGCCCAAGCAGATCCAGTTTAATCAGAAGGACGTTTCTACGGGGATATTCAAGTCGGCCACAGATGAATATTTGTATTTATCTTATCTAAACTTCGAAGGGGATGGGCAGGGCGATCTAGTTCATCACGGGGGTAAAGAGAAAGCTGTATGCGTATATCCCTACGAGCACTATCCGTTCTGGGAAAATGAATTGCGGAGACCGCTCGATTACGGCGCGTTCGGGGAAAATTTAACGATAAAGGGTTTGCTAGAATCCGACGTTTGCATTGGAGACGTCTTTAAGCTTGGCAAAGCTATCGTTCAAGTTAGCCAGCCGAGACAGCCTTGCTACAAGTTGTCCATCAAGTACGGCGTACCGGACATGCCCTTGAAGGTACAGCAAACAGGCTACACGGGATTCTACTTCCGCGTTCTGGAAGAGGGAGTTGTCTCTAAAGCCGAGGGATTATCCCTCCTTCATCGCCATCCGAAAGCAATTACGGTTTCATTTGCCAATCGAATTATGCATCAAGAGAAGGCTCATATCGAGGGTATTAAACAAATTCTCGAAGTGGAAGAATTGTCCTTAAACTGGAGAAATACGTTTCTAAAACGTTTGGCGGGAACCGAAACGGATTCTCGGGAAAGACTATCAGGCAATTCGTAAGGTGGAAGTGGTTCAATGAATTTGCAAGCTCGTCTGGCTGCAGTCGAACATCGAATCTGCGAAGCTTGTGGGCGATGCGACAGAAGCGCAGTCCAAATGGGAGGCCTTTCAACCACGGAACGTGGCACTTTATCGGTCATTTGCAAACCAATAAAGTAAAAAAAGGTTATCGCCAAATTCGAATATATCCATTCGCTTGACCGCTTATCCTTTGTGTAGAGCCAATTTTTTTACCGAGATCGGGCATATCCTTCAATCCTGCCCTCATAGCTTGTATAGTACGGAGACTTAGCTTGAATCTCTTATAAAGGAGGATATGCCTGACATGTCAGTCTATAAGTCTTCCACAGGATTGGATGAAAATATAGCAGCTGTCCTGTGCTATTTGTTCGCCTTTATTGGCGCGCTGGCCTTTGTCATGCTGGAAAAGAAAAGCCGATTCGTATTATTTCACGCACTGCAATCCATACTTCTTTTTGTAGCCCTCATGATCGGACATGTGCTGGTCGGATTCATTCCGCTACTCGGTCCTTTCCTCGCTTCCCTGTTAACGCTGGCAGGCCTTGTATTGTGGGTCATCCTGTTAATTCGCGCGGGACAAGGCAAGTGGCTCAAGCTTCCCTGGGTAGGCGATCTGGCTCTTCATCAAGCCCGGCAGTTGTGAAAACAACAAAAAACCTTGATCCTTAGCAGGATTCAAGGTTTTTGCTGTTTTAATGATTACTTTTTATCGCAAATTCACTTCTTCTGTCCTATATGAATGTATCCCAGCTTATCTGGGTTGACCATTAAATAAAAACTCTGAATATGCTCCCCGTCCGGTGTCAGTCTGAGACATAAGGTTTCTCTCACTTTTCCATCTTCCAGAAACGCCAGCTGGACCTCGCCATTGATAACGGTGTGGAACACATCTCTTTCTCGTAAAACGGTTAATACCCGACGAGAAGTCAACAGGGCAAGAACACCTTTGCGTACAACCATCGGTCTCATCACCGTATGCACATTACCTCCGCCATCTGACACGAATACAGGTTGTTCAGCCAGTAGTTCCAGCATAGCAGTCACATCGTAGGCAAGAAAGGCGGTTGTAAAACGTTCTAGTAGTTTTATTCGGGAAGAGTTGTTCACATTGCGACTGGACTGAGCCTCAAGAGCAGATTCTCCCGAAGATAGAATACGACGGGAGCGACTGAACAACTGACGACAGTTGCTCTCAGTCTTCCCTAGCAATTCTGCAATATCTTTGTAATCATATTGAAAAGCTTCTCTCAGTACAAAAACAGCCCGCTCTATCGGCTTTAGCTGCTCCAGCAGAACCAGAAATGCGTAAGATATCATATCTTTACGTTCCAACCAATCCGCAGGAAGATCTGCACTTTCACCCAACGGCTCCGGCAGCCACTGTCCTACATATGTCTCTCTTTGCTTGCGTGCAGAGTTCAACAGATTTAGACACCGATTCATCGTCATTTTGGCTACATAGGCTTTGGGATTGTGTAAATCATCCAGGGGCTTATTCTTCAGCTCGACAAAGCAGTCTTGAACGACATCCTCGGCATCTGTAACCGTTCCAAGCATGCGATAAGCAATGGAAAAAGAATATTTACGATATCTTTGATACAGCTCCTCCAGATTTACATCCACCGATTGTTGTTCAATTCTATGTTCTTTGCCAGACAAAGCATAGCCCCCTGTTCATTAAAGAATACCCGGATACATCCCCGTTGCAATCGCAATCCGGTTCCAACTGTTAATCACGTTAACCGCGGTTATCAAGTCTACGTATTCTTCCTCTGTAAACTGTTCTCTGACCCTATTGTACAAATCCGTAGGTACCCCTTGTTCAGATATACGGGTGACCGCTTCAGCTAATTCAAGCATAACACGTTCTTTTTCCGTGAACAAAGGAACCTCCCGCCATAAGGCTAGCTGCAAAATGTGATCAGCATAATCCCCCAGCTTGAGCAAATCCTTCGCATGCATATCCAGACAATAGGAACATCCATTGATTTGGGATACTCTAATTTTCAGTAGTTCATACAATACTTTGTCTGTAAAACGACCGGAAATATATTTTTCCATCTCCATCATTGCCTTGAACGTACTAGGACTCACTGCACTGTGATTGAATCTTAAACTCACGATACATCGCCTCCATTATTGGTTTACATATAGAAGACAAATGAACATGTGATTTTGTGACAAAATGCAATACATCAATTTGGAATTGCCCTCAATTGGCATAGCATGTATTATAGATAAATGATTTTATGCAAAGAAGGTGAGCACTCACATGAGCGGAAAAGGTATTATAAAAGAATTTAAAGAATTCGCTGTACGGGGTAACGTGATTGACCTCGCGGTCGGTGTTATCATCGGTGGAGCGTTTGGCAAGATTGTCACTTCTGTGGTAAACGATATTATCATGCCTCCGATTGGTAAACTTCTGGGCGGCATGAATTTTCCAGACTTGTATGTAGCTTTACAAAATGCCGATCCTGTAAATGCTGACGGTACACGCATGACTTTGGCACAGGCCAAAGAAACAGGGATTGCGGTCCTCGCCTATGGGCAGTTCATTAACGTCCTGCTGGACTTCCTGATCGTGGCCTTCTGTGTGTTCATGCTGGTCAAGGGAATTAACATGCTGAAACGCAAAGAGGAAGAAAAACCTCCTCAGGAAAAAACGATTAAGGAATGTCCACATTGCCTATCCGAAATTCCTGTAGCCGCTACCCGTTGCGCGCATTGCACCTCCAAGCTGGAAGGGTACGTCGAAGCACGCTGACTCAACCCACACCTATATGACTATAACAAACGGCTTAAGACGGTATACCGTCTTAAGCCGTTTTGGTATGGTGTAGGAGATCTGATTAGTTGAAATTGGTGATAATGCCACGGGGTCTGACGGGCAAGCCCTCAGCGTACAGATGGGAAACATCACCGAAGCCGATGCAACGGGGAACTGCCCATTCCTGGGAGCGCTCATCAAACAAGATCGTGGTTACGGAGCTAGGCGGCATCCAAAAACCGGACCAGACCAAAGCCAATGGCAGCTCCAACAGATGAGCAAGCCAGGTCAGCCCGAAGCCGCCATGACAAAATACGGCCACCTGATCTTCGGTATGCTTCAGAATCCGGTACCTGCCCTCCACCCGCTCAAAGCCTTGCCGTTTCAGGAATTCATCAGAATGAAGCTTCAGCTGTTCGAAGGCTTCGGGACTCTTCGTTCCCTGATAATAGGAAATCTCCTGCCAAGAGTCATGAGTCGGCAGGGGTAACTCGGAACGGATCACTTCACCAGGCAAATCCCAATGGGAAAGACGGCCGTATGGAGTTTCCTCCAGCTTTAGGGCCAGCTCCTGCGTCCAGTGTTCCACTTCATGAGTCATACCCAAAGACTCGGCAGTGTAGTGCATCGTATCCAAAGCCCGCCCCAAAGGAGAGGCATAAATTCGATCCAGTCCGTGACTGGAAAGCCGTTTGGCCAGTGCCTGGGCTTCCAAATGCCCCTCCGGCGTGATGGTGTTGTTGGGGTAATCGGGGTCTGCGTGTCGGATAATATACAATCTCATCATTGGTTCTCCGTTCCTATGAATGGCGACAGGATCGCTTTATCTCATTCCATCGATTAGTTCTCCTGATCTTTAACGTTTAATGTTTATTCAGCAAATTTTCCAAAATCGCGCGCAAATCCCTGTCTTCCTGGTAGACTTCCTCACCCGTATCCAGCTCAATAACCCGGATATATGTATAATTGGCTCTGACATCGACTGGTTTAAAAATCAATTCCTCCGGATTGTCTGGACGGACATCATAGCCCATATTTTTGAACATATCCGTGATTTGATCAATCCCCGGCTTGCCCCCACTTTCCAGCATAATTAACCCACGAAGTTCCTTGGGTTCCTCCGGATGCATGACTCGAAAATGTACTATACATTCCATGTAAAATCGCTCCTTTCAATCGTAAACCTGTGTGATGTTGCAAATCCTCATGTTCCCAGCATACCCCAAATGCCACTCCACATTCCACACCCGCCTTCATATCGTCAGGAAGGAAAACACGTTATACTGTAAAGTAGACCTTTGATTTCTGCTTACTATAGGAGGAACCACGATGACTAGCGAGCTTCTGGATATCTACGATGATGAAGACAACCCCCTTGGCACAGCTTCCCGACAAGACGCACATGCCAAGGGATACTGGCACCATACCTTTCACTGCTGGCTAGCACGAGACACTTCGATAGGCCGTCGCTTACTATTCCAACAGCGTCAGGATACGAAGGACACCTTCCCTGGATGCTACGATATTACAGCAGCCGGTCACTTGACGGCAGGCGAAGATATGTCTCAGGCGGCTCGTGAGCTGGAGGAAGAACTGGGTATTCATGTGCCCTTTGCCTCATTAACACCGCTGATGACCGTTCGGTATGAAAGCAAAGGTACCGCACAGGGTACCTCTTTTTGGGACCGGGAGGTTAGCTCGGTGTTTGGACTGCTATCGAACCAGCCATTGGAAGCTTATCACCTCCAGCAAGAAGAAGTAGCCGGACTGTACGAAGCAGATCTTAACCAAGCACTGGCCCTTTTTGAAGGCCATATTCCCTTTATCGAAGCCCAAGGCATTACGTCGGGGCCGAATCCAGAAAAAACTCGCCGCCTGATTACATCGGATCAATTCGTGCCTCATAAGGCGGGCTATATTACATCTATATGCCGGGCACTGATGGAACTTCCTAGCCGGTAATCTTAAGCTATTCTCCAGCTGACATATATTTGCCGATAATGCCTTCATACCGCCAGCCATACCGGGTCGACAGCTCTCTGCCCATATCATGCTCCAGCTCATACAGAATAAGATCCTGAGCAAAATGATTAAGCAGCAGGCCTGTCATTACCGGATGCTCGGTAATAAGCGCCTGTGTCGGGCAATTCTCTCCCCGCATACCCAGCATGCACCAACGCCGATCAATAACAAAAGAAAACTTGCGCCCTGCTGGTTCCTGTCCGTCTGTACCAGACCTAAGCGATAACCACGGTCCCATCATGCTTTCTCCGTTATCGCAGGACCAGAGCAGACGCACACCTCGACTCTCGGCTTTCTCCAACTCTGTCCGCAGCAGTTCGGCTTCCTCGCGCCACAAATCCAACACAATCTCATGCTCTGCCCGTTCCAACTCACGTGTCAGACTTTCCAGTACCTTCCGGTCACCTTCCGCGTTATAAAAGGTCGGCTTGGTTGGTTCTGTTCGTGGCATTTCCTTCTCCACCGCACGCAGGGACTCCTGCATCTGCCCTTCGATCATCCGGGTCAATTCACCCGGTGGCAGCATGCTGTAACGAACAGGCTCTCCAGCACTGGTTCTGAGGTATCCCTGCCCGGCCAAACGCTGTAAAGCCGCGTACACGTTGGAGCGCGATGCGCCCAGACGCTTAGCCACTTCATAGCCGGAAGCCGCATTTTGCCTCGAAAGCTCGACCATAACCTTGGCTTCCATTTCCGTAAAACCCAGATTCCGCAGATGATGCAGCAAACGCTCCATATATTCTGTTCCCCCTATGCTGCCCGGCGTTATGTCTGTGTCCTGCAGCAGCCTGTTCGGCTGCGTTAAATCTGTTCAGCTCCGCAACGCGGGCACCACTTGGACCCTTTGGGTAGTTCTGCGGTGCAGATTTGGCATTTTACATTCTCACGTACTTGTGCAGACGGCGTTGCCGGCTTATCAGCCCCGGAGTTGTTGGCCTTCCAATATCGAATCCGCTCGTCCAGCTCCTCCTGACGCTCACGCTCACGTGCCAGTTCTTCAAGACGACGGTGTTCTTTTTCCAGATCTTCCTGGCGACGGCGCTCCCACTCAGCGTCGAATGCCGCTTTTTCCTCCGGTGTAAAATCAGATACTGTGTAATCGCGGTCTAGTCCCGCTGGTTCGTGTGTTTCATACCGCTCATCCTGTTCCTGTTCATGCCGATCGACTACTTCATGTTCTGCATACTCCGTGTAAGCAGGCGTAGCATCCTTCACTACCTCTGGCTTGCGCAGATCAAAAGAATAGACGTCCGTTGGCACCTCTTCACGCACAGCAGCCACCTGCTTGGAGGCAGCCTGTCCTTCATTCAGCTTGCGTCCGCATTTGGGGCAAAAGTTGGCATCCAGTGGCACAACTGCTCCACAGGTGCATAAATGAGCGTTTTTTAATTCTGCAATTCTACTGCGCAGCTCGTCAATTTCATCCTGAAGCTCATCACATGCGGTGGATAGCTGTGTCATCTCGGTTTCTGCCACCGACATGTCGGATGCGCGGTAACCTTCGTAAAAGATCTGACCCATTCGCAAGAAATGAACATCCATTTCCTGCTGAATCGTTGTAATTTGTGAATTGATCTTACTAATCTCGACAGCATGCTGCGCCTTTTCTGTTGCGCGATTAGCGCCTTCCTTTATACGTTGAATCAGCTTCATCGTTATTTCCTCCCCATATCCAGCCGGATTTCACTGTACCGTCCGTATATCCCAAAGTTTTTTTCTGTTGGCAAACGTCGAACTCCTGTATAATGGAATGCGGTCATATCGCCTGTTTGAAGGCTATAGGCATTAGCGTCAACGTATTGACGTTCTGTCACTCCGGCATGATCCGCATGAATTTCAGCATTATTTTAGTCCATCGCCTTGTTCTTTTCGTCAGCTAAAGCTGACTAGAACTCTATCATACCAAAAACTACCCCCATTTGTGAAAATGGAAGATTTTAAGAACGAAAGGGGTTTCAGGATTATGGACCCAAATCCTTCTTTTTACCCCCGACCCATCGGGGTTCCTTACTCAACGTCGAGCCCTCAGGCACGTCGTGCTTCCATGGATACCAGTATGACGCTGGTGCCTGACACCGACCAAGACTCGGCCTATTTTCGTGCTTTAGAGAACGCCGGCATTCACCTGAACCGCCCGCAGATCCAGGCCGTCCGACACGGCAAAGGCCCCCTTCTGACCCTTGCAGGGGCGGGCTGCGGCAAAACCACAGTGCTGGCTGCCCGCGCAGGCTACCTCATGGCGATGCGGGATGTCCCTGCATCGTCCATTCTGCTGGTGACCTTCACCAGCAAGGCAGCTGCCGAAATGAAATTGCGCATCGCGGGATTACCCGGTGTGCGCCCTGCTGCTGCACGTGCAGTTCAGGCTCGCACGTTTCACTCATTCGCTTTGGCGATGCTGCGTCATCGCGGCGTGCAAGATGAAGTGTTCGGTGAAACGCAGGCCCAGCATACCGTCATGAAAATGATGCTGCGTCAGCTTGGGCTTAGCGAGGCTTTCCAACCGGAAAGCCTGCTGTCTGCCCTCTCCGCCTGGAAAGCGGAAGGCCGCAGCGCGGACGAGCTGCCGGAAACCGTACGCGAGGAATCGGATGCAAAGCGTGCCATGCTCGCTTATGAAGTGTGGAAACAGGAGCGCAATAAAATGGATTTTGACGATATTCTGCTGCGTGCCTCCGCACTGCTGCGTGACCCGGATGTGCTTCAGCCGCTTCAGCGACGTTTTTCACATATCATGGTCGATGAATTTCAGGATACGAATGCCCTGCAATATGAGATGGTGCAGCGATTGGCTGCCCGACATCGCAATCTGATGGTCGTCGGAGATGATGATCAGACGATCTATACCTTTAATGGGGCACGCCAGGAATCCATTCTGGAGTTTGACAAGGTCTATAAGGATGCAAAGGTCATTACCCTGGATATTAATTATCGCAGCGATGCGCGGATTTTGGGGCTGGGCTCTAACATTGTCGCCAAAAATGTTCATCGACGCTCCAAACGTCTTTCGGCTGCCGGGCGTGAAGGCTTGCCGCCGCAGTTTGCCACCCCATCCGGACCCGAGGAGGAGGCGGGGCATATTGTTACTCATCTACTCGGGCAGGTAGAGGAAGGTCGGCTGCGCTACCGGGATATCGCTATTTTGCACCGGACAGCCAGCGGAAGCCGATCTATTTTTGAGCAATTAATTATGCGGGATGTCCCATTTATTCAGTACGGAGCAGGGGCTGTATTTTATGATCAGTCCCTGATTCGTCCCTTAATGGATCACCTGCGCTTGTCGCTAAATCCCCGGCGTATGGAATCCATTCCGAGCACCCTCGGGCCGCTGTACGTATCCCGTGAGGCGGGGATGGAATGGATTATGCGCGAGGAGAAACAGCAGGCTAAAAAATACCCGCTGATTCATCTCAGCCGCTGGGATCGACTACGTGATTTTCAGCGTGAGCAGGTGAAAGAGCGTATTCGTCTGATTCGCAGTCTCACTACAATGAAACCTGCCTATGCCATTCAAGAAATGCGGCGCGTCTTTTATGACAAATATTTGGAAAGCGGAGATACGGGCGCGTGGACTCATTATAAGGAAACGATGCAAGAAAGTCTGGAGGAGCTCGAAACGGCAGCCAAGCGCTTTGACACCGTGGAGGCGTTCGTCAGCTTTGCGGACGAGCTTTCCGAGCGTCACCGCCAAATGGAATCGCTGCGCAGAGAAGAAGACAGCGATGCTGTTCGGCTCATGACGATCCACCGCGCCAAAGGGCTGGAATTCCCTTGCGTATATTGGATCGGAGCCAGCGAGGGCATTCTGCCGCACAGCTCGGCGCTGCACAGCGAGCTGCCGGAGGATCGGCGGGCAGGCGCCGCCCCGACTACGGCTGTGGATAACGATGCAGCGCTTGAAGAAGAGCGCCGCCTCGCTTACGTGGCCGTCACCCGGGCGAAGGAGTTGCTGTACATCACCTCTCCCGCCTCTAATCATGGCAAGCCTGCCGCCGTGTCACGCTTCCTGCTGGAAGCCTATGGGGTCACCCCTGAGGCTTCCAAGCCGGAAGCACGCCGCAGCAGCTTCGGCCAACCGAAGGGTGCTTCCGGGTATAGCAACCGTGCTGGATCGCCAGCGTCTGGCACAGCGACCCGCGTGAGCAGCAGGCCGGGACCAGGCAGCGCTACGATACGGACGACCTCGTCGGTGACAGGGTCTCCGGCGGAGCCACGCATCAACGTGCCCGTGTGGAAATGCACCGACGGTGCCTGCAAAGCGTGGATGCGTCGCGACACAACAAGCGGACGCCGTACAAGCGCGGCTAGCACAGGCACGCCGCCGGTGTGCCCGCTCTGCGCCTCCCCGATGACAGAGGGGACACGCAGCATCCCAGCCAGATAGGCAGAAGGCGCATAGCTGGTATGGAGAATTGTTCTTTTACTGGACTGGTGACACTCGTGATTTCCAGCCTACCTGTTGCAGATTATTAATGAATCAAAAAAGTTAAGTTGTAGACAGACCAATAAAAGAAAAGGCGGCAGACTAGGATATGAAAATAAAATCCTCGTCTGCCGCTATCTGTTTTAACTTGCTATCGAACGATCGTATCCCGTTAGTTCAATGCCTTGCCTGTTGTGAAGTTATATATTTTAATGATTAAACAAGCGTTCCATCACCCAATAGGTGTTCCGTCAGGTAGTTTGGTATCTGGTTTCAATAGAACCACATCCCCCTTTTCGGGTATTCCTCCAAGGACCAATACCTCTGACTTAAAGCCTGCTATCCGTCGAGGTGGAAAGTTGACTACACCTATGATTTGTTCCCCTATAATATCTTCAGCCACATATCTTTTTGTAATTTGTGCACTCGAAGCTTTTATTCCGATATCTTGTCCAAAATCAATTTCAAGTTTAATAGCAGGTACTTTTGCTTCTGCAAAAAATTCAGCTTTAATTATGGTTCCAACTCGAATATCTAGTTTCAAAAAATCATCAATCGTTGCCATCTAAACATTCTCCTCATCGATTGTTTTCTTCAATTTCGCGATAATCAGTTTCAAATTTAATATTTTGCAACTGTAGTATACTTTAAAGATTTTGCCCAAAAATACATCCCCATACCGAATAAAGTCATGATTCCACCTATGAATTGAAATGCAGAGATTATTTCTCCCAAGAATAAGTAGGCGAGAATTATGGCAAGAATAGGCTCTCCAATAATACCAACTGAGACCGTAGTTGCACCCATTGATTTCAACAACAGATTAAAAATATATTGTCCAAAAATAGTTGGGATTACTGCAAGTAACAAGAAATACATCCAATCCGACGAGTCATATTTGATCAAGGCATAATGATTCAATAAATTGTAGACCAGCATGACGCTGCCACCAATAAAAAAAACAATAACACTATATACATTTGCATTTATTTTGTGACTTACTTTCTGTCCTGCCAACATATATGCTGAAACCAAAATTGTTCCTACTAAAGATAATCCATCTCCGATTAATGCCTCTCTCGAAATCCCAATGTCTCCCCAAGCTATAATGATTGAACCGACAAGAGCGGCGATCAAACAAAGAAGGGTCAATATGTTTGCTCGTTCTCTGAACATAAAGTATGAACCCATCATTACAAATAAAGGCTGTAACGATAGAATGACCATGGAGCTCGCAACTGAGGTATATACTAAAGATTCCATCCAGAATAAGAAATATAACCCGAGAAAAAGACCCGCTATGAAAACGGTACTCCAATCTTTTTTGTTCATTTCTAAGGAACGGAACATTTTCCAAGGTACAAAAGGAAGCATTATGAGTACTGACATATACAATCTGTACATCCCAGCCACAGAGGTTGGAGTATCGGAGGATTTTATCATGATGGATGAGATAGAAACAGACAATATGCTGATTAAAAGCAAGATATACGGATGAAACGGTAACGACGATTGATTTATTTTCACATGTACGCCTCCAAGATGTCTTATCCAATCGCCTGTGCACAGGATTGTAATGATAAGCCGAAGATCTGGTATAATAATATCACCACTCTTATTTTATTTGTGTAACTATATCTTTAATTTATATAGAAATATCGTCATCAGAAAGGACCTCGCTAAAATGGAAAAACAATTGCATGAGACCATTCTATATCCCGATGTTTCATTTCCATACATCATGTACACCCATACTATTCATGCAAGTAATCCTGAAGGTAGAGGATTCAACGATTTACATTGGCATGAGGAACTACAAATCACTTTGGTAACCAAAGGAAAGCTAGTGATACAAGTTAACGGGATTGATCATGAATTACAAACAGGTCAGGCCATTTTAATTAATAAAGGTGTTCTTCACGTTACTACACACCTTACACATAACGGTCAATATGTCAGTTTTAATTTCCCTGAGAAGCTGTTGGCCTTTTATGCAGATAGTGCGATGGAAAAAAATTATGTACTTCCTTATACAAACTCTCTCTTATTGTCATTCGTAATCAAAGGAGATGTTGAATGGCAAATTCAAATACTGCAAATGCTTTGGGATATGAAACAGAAATTTGATATGAAAAAAAAGTGGGGCTGGGAATACGAGGTTTCCATCAAAACGGCACAATTATGGTTAGTCTTAATATCTAATATTTCGCTGTCTTCTGAGGAAGCACCTAAATACATGAAATTGCAACAGGAGCGACTTCAATTGATGCTCAGCTTTATCCATCAAAACTACTCAGACAATATAACACTGCAAGAAATTGCTGCTATAGCACATTTAAGTATTTCGGAATGCACTCGTAGTTTTAAGAGAACCATTCATATGACACCTTACGACTACTTAATTAAGTACCGTATCAAGAAAAGCAGCGAGTTATTAATTTCAACAGATTCTACAATAACTGAAATAGCCCACAGAGTGGGGTTCAATCATGTAAATCACTTCATTCAGTCTTTTAAGAAACATCATAAAAAAACACCTAAAGAATTCCGGAAATTTAGAAATGAATTCATCAATTAAGGAAGAATTCGTTCAGCAAATTTCGCCCAGACAAATTCAGAAGATATGAAGTTTGTTTACCATCGGAGTTAAAAATCCATAATTTAAGGATGATTTCTTCCGAAATTCATAGTATGGTTCCTGCCTCGCCTCTAATTTATGATGAAATTAAAGCGAGGTGATGAACTAAAAAATTTAAAAGGAAATATTGAAAACGCATACAAATAAAGATGCGATTATGGAAGCAGTTGTTTATTATTTAATTTTTTTATTTTTGAAAACGGTTTCTTCAATCTGCGCCGCAGGACAATTAAGGTGGTAACATCTAATTCAAGGAGTGAGTCATATGCCAGATCCGTGGAAAAGAAGATTTTTCCGTATTCTTAGTTTTGTTCTCTTATCTTTTTTGTTGGTATCTCTCGATTTAATTCCAAGCTTAGCAAAAGCAGAATCAACTAACTTGGTCACCCATGTTGAAGACGAAACGACGATGGGTGCAAGTCAAGATTTATCCACTAATGGCAAATCTCCTTCTACAGTTGTCAGCTCCAAAGATGCAATTATTCAAGGTTACGGCGTAGAAAAACGGGATACTCCCTATACCGGCGATACACTTTATAAAGGCGATGGCTATGTATCCTTCTTTTATGATTATGACCCAAATTCGGGCAAGTCTGACGGGACGGCTACGTTTAAAGTGAATGTGCCGACAGCAGGTCTATATAAGCTGAGCCTCGGTTACTATATTCCGGCGGACACCGGCTCCAAGGATACCAGCTTCGAGGTCAATGGTACAATGGCTGAAAGCATAACGCTGGTTCCCCCTCCGGGAGGTGCGGTTGTAAACGAGAAGTTGGTAAGCAAGATCATGTTGAATGCCGGTACAAACGAGGTTACTTTTTCAAGAGGCTGGGGATATTACGGGATCGAATACGTGAAGGTTGAATTCGCCAGTTTGCCTGCTACAAACAGCAAAATTGAAGCCGAAGACGGAGTCATTACTGGTGAGGTCAGCACCGAAACCGCCAGCACGGGCTATTCTGGTACCGGTTACGCAGCCTTTAAAGGCACAGGGTCGTTAACCCTTGCCTATAACGCAGCTTCAAGTGGCTTTTACAATATTGCAATCGGTTACAGTAATCCAAATAGTGACAAAAAGACCCATATGGTGGTCAACGGTCAGACAAGCGAAATATCCCTTCCGACAACAGCAAGCTATTCCGAGGTATCCGGCGGTAAAATCATGCTGAATTCGGGAAACAACACAATACAGTTCAATGTCGACTTGGGCCAGTATCATATCGACTACATCAAGCTGGCAGCAGTGCTCCCCCCGAAACTGCATCAGATTGAGAAAAAGCCGGTAAACCCGAATGCGACTGCGGAAACCAAGGCACTCATGAGTTATCTCGTGGATGTTTACGGGAACAAAATTCTTTCCGGTCAGCACACTCTGGAGGATGCCCAGTGGATTAAAGACCAAACTGGAAAGTATCCTGCGATGTTGTCAACGGACATGATGGATTACTCCCCCTCTCGCGTCGAGCATGGTGCCACCTCAACTGAGGTGGACAAGGCGATCCAATGGGCCAAAGAAGGTGGAATTGTCACGTTTGTATGGCACTGGAATGCCCCTAAGGGACTGCATGACATTCCAGGCAAAGAATGGTATCGCGGATTTTACACCGAGGCGACTACATTCGACGTTCAATATGCGCTTAATCATCCCAAGTCGGAAGAATATCAGCTAATCCTGCGGGACATTGATGCCATTGCCGCTCAGTTGAAACGCTTCCAAGACGCTCACGTTCCGGTGCTGTGGAGACCACTGCACGAGGCGGAAGGCAAATGGTTTTGGTGGGGCGCCCAAGGGCCAGACTCCGCCAAGCAGCTGTACCGTATCATGTACGACCGTCTAACACACTACCATCATCTGAACAATCTGATCTGGGTATGGAACTCCGAGAGCCCCGAATGGTATCCGGGGGACGATGTCGTCGATATTGTAAGTGTGGATATCTACAACCCGGCGGCTAATTATCACCCAAGTATCGGCAAGTACGACAGCTTGGTAAATCTCGTGCAAGGCAAGAAACTGGTTGGTCTGTCCGAAAACGGCCCGATTGGCGATCCCGAATTGCTTCAAGCATATTCAGCGCATTGGCTCTTTTTCACCACATGGACGGGCGATTTCGTCCGCAACGGACAATATAACTCCCTGGATCATCTCATAAAAGTGTTCAACAGCGATTACGTGATCACGAGGGATGAGCTTCCTCAAGACCTATTTACTTCCTCCAAGAATGAAGCGGAGTAAGGCGCTCTTACGGGGCTCACCGTACCACGGAAGGTAGCAGATACTTCGGACGATGGGTATGTGGCTGGATTCTGATAACAACGTCGACAAATTGGTAATTACTTTGAACGTGCCTGTAATTTTACCGTCCCACCCAGCACCATGAAGTAACGCATAAGCCTGCCCCTAACGAACAGCGGCCACCTCAGAAAATAACCGAGGCGGCCGCTGTTGGTTTGTAACTTGAACGAATGCAGTCTATAGCAAACCTTAATGAAAAAGGACCGTCTCCTCTCCAATTGGAAAGTGGAAACGGACCCGTTCTTTATGCAAAACGAATTAATTGGTGGACCATAGCTTAATCCGGTTTTGAATATGTTTGGTAAAGGATTGTTCCATTTCTTGTACTCCGGCTTTCTCCAGCTCTGCCATATAGGCATCCCAAACCTTATCGAAGTTCTCCGGCTTGGTCATGACAGCCTCCGGAATTCGTTTCCATGTAATATCCTTCATCTTGGCTCCGAGAATAACAGCCGGATCGTCATTGGGGAGAGACATCGTGTAGGCTGCTCCGTATGCTCTCGGTTGGAATTCTTCTTCTTTTGGGAATAGATCTTTCCAATGATCAATCTTATAGGCCTTTAGGACTTCCTTCTCCGACTTGTTATAAGTTGCTGTCAGCATCTCCGGATAACTACGAGTAAAGTAGTTGCCGGTGGAGTCCTTGATGCCATCACCATAATGGACCGACAAGTTCCAATATAGACCGATTCCAGATTCTTTTTGGAAAGCTGCATTGTCATTGTTCATCCGTTCCAGCACAGCCGGAATAATCGTCCGTTTGCCGTCTTTAACCGTGTAATGCTTTCCTTCAATCCCCCAATTATTCAGGATTTGCCCCTCTTCCGATGCCAGAAAGTCGAGGAACTGGATAGCGCGAACCGGGTCCTTGCACTTGCTAGAGATCGAGATTCCATATCCCCCATCAAAGCCAGGAAGCCAAAAGTTGGTGTCCTTATATTCCTTGCTCATGGTGACTGGATAATGACCGTATGTTTGGTCGAATTTGCCCTCCGCTTTTAGCGCATTTTGCCCGTCGCCATAGTCCCATTCTGGATCGGCAAGGCCAAGTACGCGGCCTGAAGCCACCTTCGCCTTAAACTGATCGGTCTTCTGCACGAAGCTTTCCGGATCAAGCAATCCAATGGAGTTCATGTGATTCAACCAGCGGAAATATTCCTTTTCTTCCGGTCGGCGGAAATGATAAGTCGCTTGGTGTGTTTTTTGATCAATGTAGTATTCGCCGTCGTCTGGTCCCCCGGTCGTTTGGAATCCTGAGTTTGTTACCTGGTACATATGCCAATCGTCGGCATTAAGGGACAATCCGATATTTTTATTGCCATTTTCGTCCGTCGGATGCTTGGTGATATAGTCCTTAATGACTTTTTCAAAATCCTGTACCGTACGAATGTCCGGGTATCCCGCTTCCTTGACGACACGATGCTGGAGTTTAAATCCCACGTCGGGTTTAATTTTTTTCTCCTCGACAGCGGACCAGGTCGGAATCACATAGATCGATGGGTCGTCCAAACTGTACTTTGTCCGAACAAGCTTGTCACCCAGCATTTTTTTGATGTTCGGTGCGTGCTTGTCGATCAAATCCGTCAAATCAATGATTGCGCCAGCATCGACAAGTTTGCCGACATCCGCCTTAGCAGCGATCAAATCAGGATAGTTTCCTGTGGCTGCAATCAACGAAATCTTTTGGACCGGGTCTCCGACAGCGAATTCAGCATCTAGAGTTACTCCGGTTTTTTCAGCGATGACCTTACCGACTTGATCCTTCATGCTATTCCAATTTGTGCTGGAGTCTTCCGAAAAATAAGTAAGTGTGATGTCTCCTGTTGTTACGGCCTTGGTAGCCTCAGACGGATTATTACCGCTGCACCCTGCAAGGGTCGCGACTAAAGTCAGTGACATTACGAAGGACAGGACCATTCTATTTTTTCTTGACTTCATGGAGCGAAACCTCCCATTATAATGAATGTTTGCTTCGTTTAGCTCTTTACCGCTCCGAGCGTCATACCCTTAACAAAATATTTTTGTAAAAAAGGATAGACGATAAGAATCGGCACTGTAACAATGATGGTGATTGCCATTTTGACGGATTCCGGTGAAACCTGTGCCATACGCTCGGCCATATTGGCAGCGTCCTGGGAATTGGTTGCGCTTGTTGTCGTACTTTGCAGAATTTTCATCAATTCATATTGCAGGGTCGTCAACGATTCGTTGGACCCATTAAACAGGTAAGTATCGAACCAAGAGTTCCATTGCCCAACTGCCAAGAAGAGCGCTACGGTCGCTAATGCCGGTTTGCAAAGAGGAAGAATAACGCGCCAGTAGATCGTGAAATCGTTGGCACCATCCAGCTTGGCTGATTCCTGTAACGCATAAGGCAGACCATCAATGAAGGAACGAATAATGAAGACATTAAACGCACTTACAAGACCTGGTAAAATATAGACGGCAAATGTATCAATTAAATGCAATTCCTTCATCAGGATAAAACCTGGAATCAACCCTCCAGAAACATACATGGTGACGGCCAGAAAGATGGAGATGAACCTTCTAGCTTGAAAATCACTTCGTGCAAGCGTATAGGCAAGCATCGAGCCGCTGACCAAGCCCGCTACGGTGCCAATGACGGTTCGCAGAAAGGAGATCTTGAATCCAGTGATTAACCCCTCATAGGTGAAAATCAAGTCGTAATTCTTCAACGTAAATTGCCTTGGCCAGATGGTGATCCCACCTCTAATGGTGTCTACCGAATCGTTAAAAGAGATAGCTAGCACATTTAAGAACGGGTAGATCGTCAGAACGGTAACCACAATCATGAAAACATAAACAACTATCCCCAGGATTCGGTCTTGTGGTGATTTCGCCTGAAGCTTGTTGTTTAATCCGCCGACCGGCGTAGTGCTTTTGACAGCCTCCATGTCCATTCTCCTCCTTACATAATGCTCTCGTTGGTATAGCGCTTAAAGATTCCATTAGCCGCAAACAATAGGATCAGGCTTATCACCGAATTAAAAATATTAATGGCCGTTCCGAAAGAGTAACGTCCCATCGCCAGACCATAATTAAGCGCATACAAATCAAGTACTTCAGAGTAATCAATGACCAGGTGATTGCCCAGCAGAAATTGTTTCTCGAATCCTGTACCGAGCAGATGACCAATAGACATAATCAGGAGAATGATAATAGTCGGCCGGATCCCCGGCAGCGTGATATGCCACATTTGCTGTAATCGGCTAGCGCCGTCCACCCGCGCAGCCTCGTATAATTCAGGACCAATCCCGGCGATGGCAGCCAGATAAATAATGGCGTTCCACCCCGTTTCCTTCCAGATGTCTCCGAAAGTTACAACCCACCAAAATAATTTACCTTGGGCCATAAACTGGACTGGCTGATCGATGATGCCTAGACCCATGAGCATATCGTTTACGACACCGCCATCCGCTGAAAGCATTTTGGTGACAATGCCTGCAGCAACCACCCATGAAACAAAGTGCGGCAGATAAGATACGGTCTGAACAAATCGTTTTACCACTTGTATGCGGACCTCGTTGAGCAATAGAGCAAAGACAACGGGTACAATAAAGCCAGCGACCAGTCCCATAAGGCTCATAGCCAGCGTGTTCCGCAATACTTGGTAGAAATGATCATCTTGGAACAATGTACGAAAATGCTCCAAGCCCACCCACTTCTGTTCAAAAAAACTCAAACCAGGTCTGTATTTCTGAAATGCCATTGTCCAGCCCCATAGCGGCAAATACTGAAAGATAAAGACCCAGATAACAAACGGAATGGACATATAGTAAAGATACCTCTGGCTTTTAAATACCTTCCAAGCATTCCGCTTCGTTTTTTTGTATACGTTTTCCGAATTTGCTGTTACCGCTTTCATTTTTTTCATCCCCTCTCTTAAAACCAATCATAAAACAGAGGAGAGTCAGAACCCATACAACGGATTTCGGAAAAAATCATCCACAAATTATGGATTTCTATATTCCGACGGTGAACGGCCTTCGTATCTTTTGAATTTGCTGTAAAAGTAGTTGACGCTTGTATAGCCGACGCTTTCGGCGACTTCGTATACTTTCATTCCCTGACCCAGCAGCTCCTTGGCCTTTTGAATACGGACTCGGTCCAGATAGGTATTAAAGTACTCCCCCGTCTTGTTCTTGAAAAGCTGACCCAAATAGGCGGTACTATAGTTTAGTAGTCCGGCTAACGCTTCCAGCCTCAGGTTGTCTGCATAATGCTTGTGAATGAAGTCGATCATTTTTTTGAATTCCAGCTCCTTTCCACGGTGTTCAGAGTCTTGCGCCAATGTTAGCAGGAAACGGTGGGTCTCTTCCAAAAGATCATATAGATGATCATGCTGGTATATCCCATTTAAAAAACGGGAAACTTCCTCCGTCTCTTTCAACTCGATACAGAAACCCGCGGTCAGCTTATGAATGATTGCATTGGACAGAAAAAAGAAGGACTCTTTGATCGACTTCTCATCTTGCCCCTGTTTGAGTAAAAATGCAGCCGCCTCGTTCAATAATGGCAGTATTGCGGTTTGGTTTCCTACCTCCAGACTGTAATACAGGCGGAAGATGAATTCCTCCATCGTTTCCTCAGCTTTATCAGCAGACAATCGGGGAGAATCCAGCGAAGAAGAAAAGAAAGGATACGGACCTAGCAGTCGGTTCTTCTCGCTGAAAAAGGATTGTTTTACCGCTTCCTGGGCCTTTAAAAAAGATTTACAAATATCTTCAGGAGCAGATACTACCCCTCCGGTTGCAGCGGCGAACCGGACATTATCCGCAACATTACGAATCTCATTGTGCAGAATTTCACGCCGTTCTCTTCCGCGCAGCGGCGCGTTGAGCAACAGGACTGTATACGGGGGGATTACTGTGACAAGTCCCATCATCTGCCCCTCTATCTTTGCCTTCAATCCATTCGAAAGCTGGTATGCGACATCAGAACGGTCCACTTCAGAAACACGCGGGTAGACGACCACGACTTCGTAGTTGCTCCACAACAAATCTGCTTCTTTTGCCTTATTTCTCAACTTGGCCGGATCTTCAGTTCTCTCTTGAGAGACGAGCAAGCTATGCAGGTATAAATCTCGATTTATAACCTCTCTCTTACGCCACTCCCCTTGAAGACGCTCCTCTTCGATCCGCTCGCGTATCCGTTTTAAACTGGACGACATTTCATCAATGTCGACCGGTTTAACGAGATAGCCGAACACCCCGTATTTGATCGCTTGTTTGGCATACTCAAAGTCGGCATATCCACTGAGGATCATAAAGTGCAAATGATGACCGTCGGTTGTCAAGCGCTCAATCAACTGTAAACCATCCATAACCGGCATGCGGATATCGACGATTACAACATCAGGAGCTTTTTCCTCGATGACTCCCAGTGCTTCCTTTCCATTGGCTGCCGTAGCTGTAACGATAAATCCGAGGCTTTCCCATGGGATCAGCGTTTGAAGCCCTTGACGAAGCTTCGGCTCATCGTCAACGATGACTACCTTAATCATTTGGATTCACCCCCAGGTATAAAAAACTGAATACAAGTGCCTTTCCCAGGCTCGCTCTCAATATGTAAAGCACTAGAGGTCCCATACAGTAAGACGAGACGATCATTTACGTTTCGTAGTCCAATTCGCTGGACCTCCTGTTCATGTACGGATGCAGCAAGCTCTGCTTGTACTAGGGCGAGACGATCGGCCGTGAAACCAGCGCCGTTGTCACATACCATAACTCGAACCCCCTCCGGGATTTCCTTAACTTTCACTTCAATGACAGCTCCTTCTGCTTGATTATCCAGACCGTGTACAATAGAATTTTCCACCAATGGTTGGATAATCAGAGGTGGAACCAACATTTCCTCCAAATTTGGATCAACGGTTAAGCGATACTCCAAACGGTCTTCATACCGAAACTTTTGAAGATCGAGATAACAGTACACTTGTTCAAGCTCTTTACGCAGTGGAATCTTGTCGTTACCAGCCTCCAGACTGCTGCGCAACAACGCGCTCAACTGCCAGACTGCTTTAGCGATATCGTCCTGTTGGCGAATGTGGGCCTCCATTCTGATAGACTCCAAAGAATTGAAGAGAAAATGCGGATTGATCTGGCTTGCCAGCATTTTGAACTTGATCTCGTTTTGTCTTTGCTCCACGAGTCTTTTCTGGCGATTCGTCTCTTGGACCTCCTGGACCAAATGGTTTACGCTGCTGACGAGCGCGTTAAATTCCCTCGATAATAGACCCACTTCATCTTTCCCATCAATATGGAGATAGGTTTCCCATGAGCCTGCCCCTACTTGGGTCATATGCTTGCTCAAGCGAAGAAGCCTTCTGGATAATAGCGAAGCAGAAGCATAGATAAGCAAGGCTGCAAATATCAGGCTGGCTGTGATCGCGATTCCGCCGAGCCATATCACTTGATTAGCATCTCGGGTAATCTCAGAAACGGAAAAAATGGAAATAATGCGAAGTCCATTCCAGCTATTCTGTGGAGCTAGATTAGCGATAACCACCTTCGACGCTTTTCCATCGATGAGCATGTTGTAACTTCCTTCCTGATGGAAAAGTATATTTTCGTCGGCATGAATTTCAGAAAGATTCTTCCCGAACAACTCTGCTTCATTGGACGCGACAATCTGATTCCGGTTATCCACGATCAAGGTAGGGAACGATTCCTGATTCAGGATTGAATTTAATTGGCGCTTGTTAACATTTATGACCAGAACCCCTTTTCGTCCTGGTGAATCCACTGAAAATGATCGAATCAGGCTGAGATAATCGGCATCGTCCCTCTCATCCTTAATTAAATTCCAGCCGGCCAATCCTTTCTGTGCGATGGCCTCCTTGTACCAATCTGCGGTTGTGATCCTATCATCCGGTTGGATAAATTCCCAATTATTAAGTGCTCCAGGATTAGAGACATAGACACGGATGCCGGATATCTCTTTGTACAACTGGAGGTAGTCACGAATACCTGTATACTCCCGGTATGCCTGAATGACTTCGATGTAGCTGTCATACTTCTGGCTGGCTACCATTTTCATCCGATTGTCATTGGTCAGCCGGTACGAGATGTCCAGCGGCACTTTGATCAATTCTTCTGTACGATTTCGGACCCGCTCGACATTGTTGGATACTTGCATAAAGGCGTCTTTAATAACGGCCTCTCGAAGCTTCCCCGTCAGAAACAGGCCACACAACAGCAAGGGAAGAACAGCTACCGAAATGAATGTAAGCGTCATCTTCTTTCTCAGTTTCATGTCATTCATCATTCGTATAAAAAACATGGTTTGCCCCTCCCCAATCAGTACGCTGATGCGCGCAAAATGCCCCTTTTCATATAAAAAGGGGCATAACTCCATCGATTGTTTTCTCTCTTTCGGCAATTATACTGTTGTACTGATCCTTAAGCCTTACCAGGCTTTATTGCCCGAAGCCTGAACCATCCACTTTCATAGTCTTTCTGTCTGTAGAGAAGAGGGAGGCCCAACTTCATAAGCCGATCCCCCCCATGGATAGACTTTTGCCCGCTATTTCCTGACTTAACTTCATATTCGAGCTCTGGATTTAGTCCGTCAAGGCGCAGGGCTCGCCAAGGCGCGTTCGGGACAGCCATCACTTGGAAATAGTAGACGATGGCATCCTCTTGGTCTTCAGAAACAAACATCCAAGCCGATTCGTTATCTTCAAACGGGTTGTTTAAGCGATACAAGTCACCTTTTTGTACTAAGCCACGTATCTGCTTGTATACTGCGATTTGGCGTTTGACCGTCTCTTTTTCCTCATCGGTGAATTTCGTGAGATCAAGCTCATATCCAAAATTTCCGGACATGGCCACATCACCTCGAAAGTCAAGGGGTGTTATGCGTCCAACTTGATGGTTCGGAACTGCCGACACATGCGCTCCGATGGCGCTTACAGGATAGACAAGGCTAGTTCCATATTGAATCTTCAGACGTTCCACCGCATCGGTATTATCACTAGTCCATACTTGAGGCATGTAGTAAAGCATGCCTGGGTCAAAACGTCCTCCGCCACTTGAACAGCTCTCGAAAAGAATATGCGGAAATTCGGCGGTGACGCGCTCCAGCAGCTCATACAATCCAAGAACATAGCGATGGGCAGTCTCAGATTGGCGCTCTGGCGGCAGAGCTGCGGAACCGATTTCCGTCAGGCAGCGATTCATATCCCATTTCACGTAAGAAACTGGGGCGCTGGAGAAAATGGCAGCCAGCGAATCGTAGATGTAATCGCGTACTTCCTTGCGAGTATAGTCCAGCACCAACTGCCATCTGGCTTCACTGCGTCGCCGTCCTGGAACGTGAAGGCACCAATCTGGATGCTCCCGGTACAACTCGCTGTCTGGAGAGATCATCTCCGGCTCAAACCAGAGTCCGAATTTAAGCCCCAATTGATTGATGCGTTTCGCGACATCGGCAAGTCCGTCTGGCAGCTTCCGACGATCCTCGTACCAATCGCCGAGAGACGAATTGTCAGAATCCCGTTTTCCGAACCAACCGTCATCTAAGACAAAAAGTTCGATGCCTAGCTCTGCCCCCTCCTTCGCTATCGATACCAGCTTATCTGCATTGAAGTCAAAATAGGTAGCTTCCCAGTTATTGACCAGAATAGGGCGTTCTTCATCCCGATATTTCCCTCGGCAAAGACGAGTCCGATACAAGCGATGATATGTACGCGACATTTCTCCCAGCCCTTGACCAGAGTAAACCATAACGGCTTCTGGCGTTTGGAAGCTCTCACCTGGGCTCAGTAACCACGAAAAATCAAAGGAGTTCACGCCGATGCTAAACCGTGTAGAGCCGAATGAATCTATTTCTGCTCCCGCCTCAAAGCCCCCGCTGTACACGAGGCTAAAGCCGAATACCTCACCATAGCTTTCCGTTGTTCCTCGGGTGACCAATGCAGCAAAAGGGTTGAGTTGATGGCTGCTCATGCCCCTTTTACTATCAATTCGGGTTTCACCTTGAAGAATCGGTTTGCGGGTAATATTCCCCTCCCGAGCCCATGCTCCCGAAAGATACATGAACTCTAGATCGCTTTTACCTGAAAAATCGACACTGGCACTTAGAGCACGGAGAAGCCGAAGATTCTTGGCTCCCGCATTACTCAAACGAGCCGAACGAGCGATTACGTTTCGATCTGCGAAGACGGTATAAAGAAGAACAACTTTAAGGCCTGAAAAGTCATCTTGTAACTCCAGTTCCAGCGTATCCGCTTCGTCTTCATTTTCGGTATATACGGCCGGAAGCCCGGTTAATGATGGCTTTCCCTTAGTGATCCGGTAGCCAATATACTTTAACTCCGTGATACGAGTTCCATCCTCAAGCTCTACTTGATACGCCGGGTTACGGAAGTCCCCGCTCCCATACTGCGGATATTCTTGCGGCAACCGATCCAATCCAGCCTTCGCGGGAGTGTGAAGCAATAGGTCAGCCATGGGTTCGCGGTGCTTCAACCTGTCTCCCCAGTATACATGGACAGGAAATCCATCCACAATCTGAATAATATAACTCATGCCCGACGACTGCAAATGAAACAGCCCTGTTTGCTCTTGAACAATGATACCCATTGGGAAAATAACCCCTCTCTTAGATAATAATCATCGGAGTTCCACACCAAAAAGACACTCAGAAGAAGCATTTTGTAACAGCCATCAACTATGTTCATATGGTGTAAAGCTTGATAAGATTCAACAATATAGCAGTAGGTTCTACAGAAATCATATATTAATTTTAGATATGAAGTACATGGCATGGTGCTCACTATTTATGTTATAATGCTTGATAATTTACATAAGGAGATTTAGCGTGATAGAATATTTGCCGCGTAGTAAACAGCATTCTGAATTGTATCTAACTCAGTTTGGCATAGAGGAATGCATACCGAGTCACTTTTTTGGACCTGCGATAAGAGATCACTATCTGCTTCATTATATTTTGGACGGAGAAGGTACCTTCGAGGTCGGTGGGTTCAGTTATCGCTTGCGAAAAGGACAGTGGTTTCTAATCTGCCCCCAGGTCATTACTTATTATCAAGCCGATGTAGTGAATCCTTGGTCTTATTGCTGGTTTGGATTTGACGGGGCACTGGCAGAAACACTCCTCAAGCAAGCAGGTCTAACGATGACGCGTCCAATCCTCAACTTTGAAGGAGACCATTTGATTCATCAGTATTTGCAGCGAATGAATGAATCAAGTGAATGCCATAAAGCTCGGGAAACCAGACTGACCGGTCTGCTTTGCTTAATGATATCGGAGCTTATAGAATTCGGTCCGGTAACACCTCCCGAACAAAAGGAAAGCCGGTCGGAAATTTACGTGGAAAAAGTGAAGGATTTTATCGAAATGAATTATGCTCAGAAAATTACCATTGAGCACATTGCAAATTTTATCGGACTCAATCGAAGCTATTTATGTTCGTTATTCAAACAACAAGTGAACACAAGTATTCAGGATTATTTGGTTCGCTATAGGATCAACAGAGCATGTGAAATGATGGGAAACGCTGAACTTTCGATCGGTGATATTTCCCGTTCAGTCGGCTATAACGACCCTTTACTCTTCTCGAAAATTTTTAAAAAGGTAAAGGGACTCTCCCCCAAACATTATCGAACCGAAACCCATACTCAAACTCAAGTCGAATACTAACGAACAAAAGAGGTCAACCCAAAAAACTGGCTGACCTCATAAGTTTATTTTGCAGTTTGTCCTTCCAAATAAGAAACCGGCTCTTTAACCTCTACTTTGGTGCCGCCAAATTCATCTTTAATGTATTTTTGAGTATCCTCGTTATGATAGAGATCCGCTAACTTTTGCAGCCCTTTGTCATTCGCCTTATCAGATGAAGTAACCAGGACGTTAATATTATTTTTGGTTGCCTGACTAATCTCCTCATGAAACAAGGAATCTTTCAGTACATTCAGACCCCCTTCTAAAGCAATCGTATTCCCAATCAGCACCAAGCCTACATCTTGAATCACGCGTGGTCCTGTTTTATCATCAATTAGTTCAAATTTCAGGTTTTTAGGATTGCTAGTAATATCATTGACTGTACCCAAGGCATCATTAAAGTCAGCCTTAAGCTTAATCAAACCGGAGGCTTCCAATAACTTTAAACCTCTTGCCGTATTGGCTGGGTTATCTGCCAAAGCTACCAGGGCCCCGTCGGTCACTTCATCGATGCTTTTGAATTTTTGCGAATAAATCCCCATGGGCTCCAGGTAGGTTGTGGCTATAGCCTTCAAATCAGCTTTGCTCTCTTTGTTATAGCTAACCAGGTACGCCCACGATTGGAATGCATTCACGTCTACTTCGCCTTCTTTGGTCGCATTGTTCGTTTCGATTCCGCCGTTAATTTCTTTCACTTCAATGTCCAGCTTGGCATCCTTGGCGGCCTGGGACTGGGCAATATGCTTCCAGATCTGGGCGTCAGAGCCCATGGAGCCGATGACTACTTTTTGCGTTTCCGAACCGGAAGCGGCGCTGGAGCCATTGCTGTCAGAACTTTTATTACCGCATCCTGCAGCAACCAATAATAAACTAATCCCTAATAGTAAAACGAACGATTTCTTCATGTTGTTTTCCCCCAGATCATGTATGCTAGTGCATCGTCATTCCACCTGTAACATTAATCGCTTGTCCTGTCATATATGCAGAGAGCGGACTGGCCAGAAACAGCACCACATTGGCGACATCCTCAACCTCGGCCGTTCTTCCCAAAGGTACCTGTGAACAATCTTCTTCGTATATTTCTTGAGCGGTCATTCCTCGAATGACGCCCCCTTCAATCCGTTCACGATGCTTCATCGGCGTTTCTACGATACCTGGACAAACCGCATTCACCAAAATTTGATGCGGAGCAAGCTCAATGGCCATCACCTTGGTCAAGCCGAGAACCGCATGTTTGGAAGCACAATATCCGCCCATGGCCCGATATCCATTTTTTCCAGCCTGTGAAGCAATTTGGATAATTCGTCCTGATTTGCGCGCATCCACCATTTCCTTGGCAAACCGTTTGGACGCTACATACAGCCCAGTTGAATTGATCGAAAATACTTTCTCCCAATCAGCTAACTCACTATCAATGACATAATCCATCGTAGAAGTACCTGCGCAGTTCACCAATATGTCAGGAACTCCCGTTTCGCTGATTAGTAGATCGCACCATCTTTCGATATCATCCGGTTTCGATATGTCCAATTGCGTTTCAACCAACTGTGGATTTACCACTCTATACGGCTCTTCATAAGAAATATCAGCAGAAATCACTTTAGCTCCGCTTTGAATGAAAAGCTCTACAATTCCCTTGCCTATGCCTGACTTGCCGCCTGTCACTACCGCTGTCTGATGAGATAGGTCAATCGAAATCATAGGTTTTAAAGTACTCTTTCGAAAGGATCGCGGCTAATACCAGCTTCCAATACAATCTTCACATATTCCTGCGCGGAAAAAAGAGAGTGGTCCTTGTAGTTCCCGCATTCCAAAGCAGTAACAGCCGGAACCTCTGTCGTTTCCAGAATTCTTTTCAAGGTTTTTTCCAAAGCGAGTGCAATTTCCTCAGGCTCGTGTTCATTCCATAAAATCAAGTAGAACCCCGTTCTGCATCCCATAGGAGAGATATCAATAATTCCTTTGATTTCATCTCTCAGATACGTTGCTAATAAGTGCTCCAGCGTATGTACAGCAGCTGTAGGGAGTGCATCTTCATTGGGTTGCAAAAATCTCAAGTCATACTTTTGTACTGTGCTTCCTTTTTCGTCATGCTCTACTCCCGCCGCTCTTACATAAGGAGCCTTTACAATCGTGTGATCTAATTGAAAACTTTCTACTTTTGCCATTTTTCTTATCCTCTTTTCTGTAATTTATATTTTTAATCTAATGATGGATACTCTACATTTGTGATTTTTTCAAAGAATTAAATGCTCCAAATCAGCATTTTTGTAATTATACATCGGATTACTCGGTTTTACCACTATAATTCTTGTCGTATTTCTTTTTTCTTTGATCGTCTCTCCTTTGCCTGTAGGTTTTGACATAGTGTACAATGTATACGATAATGCATTTTTACGAAAAAGATCGAGGACATCATAAGCCTCATTTAGGAGAATGCTCTGTGAATGAACCGGATTGGAAGCACCTGAATGCTGTCCCATTACCCCTGCAGGAATTTCAGCTACAGCTGGATCAAAACAGTGTCGACGCCAAGCAACTAGAGGAGTGGAGAAAGATTCCCGTCCTTTATCAGCTGGCTCTGGAGGAATTAAAGAATAAAATTAAGCTAATCCAGACGGAATGGAAGCTGTTAGACGGTTTTAGCCCGATTGAGCATATTAAAACCCGGATCAAAGAGCCCCACAGCATCGTGGAAAAGGTTCGGCGCAAAGGGCATGAAGTGACCTTGGACAATATATTGCGTGAAATTCATGATATCGCTGGAATGCGCGTGGTATGCGCTTTTGTGAAAGATATTTATCGTCTGATGGATCATCTTCACACACGGGAAGACATTCGTATTCTGGAGGTCAAGGACTATATAGCCCATCCTAAGCCCAACGGCTACCAGAGCCTGCATGTCATTGTGGAAATTCCGCTGATCCTGTTTGAAGGCACACGCTGGATCAAGGTTGAAATTCAATTGCGTACATTGGCTATGGATTTCTGGGCCAGTATGGAGCATATTTTGTACTATAAGTTCGATAAGAAAGTGCCTGAACATGTCGTTAATGGATTGACCGAAGCTGCACGTGCAACCTACGAACTGGATCAGAAAATGCTGAAGTTGCGCGGCGAAATTTTATCGCTTAGCGAGGAACAGGATGCGGAAGAATCCCCGGCCAAACAATCCGAAGAGACGTCCTTGAAGACACTCTCCCTCCCTGCAGATCACGCCACTTCACGGCCACAAACCTGCTAAGTATTTGTGTACAAGATAATTTGAGAATTCAGTTGAGGCTGCAAAAACTATGGTTCAGTCTTACGCTGGATTTTATGTATTGGGTACAAAAAAAGAGCCATCAAAACCACGTTCATCATGGTTTTGATGGCTCTTTTACACATTTTCCGATCAAATATTACTGTTTCTCGCGAATCTCTGTGCTGATTTTCTCAACGATGTCCGAAATGCTGAGTGATCCCAGATCGCCTTCGCCGCGTTTACGAACCGCTACAGTACCGGTTGTTTTTTCATTTTCCCCGATAACGAACATATATGGAACCTTCTCCAATTGCGCCTCGCGGATTTTATAACCAAGCTTCTCATTGCGAGTATCCACTTCGACGCGCAGACCTGCTTTCAGCAACGTATCCTGTATCTCATTGGCAGTCTCGATATAGTTCTCGGATACTGGCAACAGCTTCGCATGAACAGGAGCCAACCACAATGGGAATGCACCTGTAAAATGCTCAGTCAGGATGCCCATGAAGCGGTCAATCGAACCATAGATGGCACGGTGAATAACGACTGGACGGTGCTTCTGGTTGTCCTCGCCCACATAAGTGAGGTCGAATTTTTCAGGCATTTGGAAGTCCAATTGGATCGTTCCGCACTGCCAGCTGCGTTTGAGCGCATCGAGAATGTGGAAGTCAATTTTCGGACCGTAAAATGCTCCATCTCCCGCATTAATACGGTAGTTGATGCCCAGGTGATCCAGCACGTTTTGTAGAGCTTGTTCCGCTTGATCCCACAGTGCTGGCTCGCCCATAAAGTCATCTGGACGTGTGGACAATTCCACTGTGAAGTCAAAGCCAAACACACTATACATTTCGTTAATCAGCTTAATTACGTCTGTAATTTCTTGTTCAATCTGACCTGGTGTGACGAAAATATGCGCATCATCCTGACAGAATGTACGAACACGCATCATACCGTTCAACGCGCCGGACAGCTCATGGCGATGCACTTGTCCAAATTCGGCTATACGAATTGGCAGATCGCGGTAAGAGTGAAGCTCATTTTTAAACACAAGCATATGCCCTGGGCAGTTCATCGGTTTCAGAGCAAATGTAGTTTCATCCACTTCGGAGAAGTACATGTTTTCCTTGTAATGCTCATAGTGTCCCGATTGTTCCCACAGACGGTTGTTCATCATCAGCGGTGTACGTACTTCCTCATAGCCATGCAGACGTTGAATGTCACGGGAGTAATCTTCCAATGCAGTGCGGACAACCATACCTTTAGGCAGGTAGAACGGCATGCCCGGTGCTTCTTCGGAGAACATGAACAGTTCCAGCTCTTTACCCAGCTTGCGATGGTCGCGTTTTTTCGCTTCCTCCAGCAAATGCAGGTGCTCATCTAGTTGTGCTTTTTTCGGGAATGCTGTTCCGTAGATACGTTGCAGCATCTTATTGTTGGAATCGCCTCTCCAGTATGCGCCCGCTACACTCAACAGTTTAAAAGCTTTGATGCGGCCAGTTGATGGCAAATGCGGGCCACGACACAGGTCAAAAAATTCGCCTTGATCATAGATTGTAATTTCCGCTTCTTCCGGCAAATCACGAATCAGTTCCAGCTTCAGTGGATCTTCCAACTCTCCAAAAATACGAGTGGCTTCCTCACGGCTGACCACACGACGTGTAATCGGCAGATTTTCCTGTGCGATCTTCGTCATTTCCTTCTCGATTTTGGCCAAGTCGTCAACAGACAATGGGTTTTCGATATCAATGTCATAGTAGAAGCCGCTGTCGATGACCGGACCGATACCCAGTTTCACGTTTTTCTCACCGTAAATGCGTTTGAGCGCCTGAGCGAGCAAATGCGCTGTACTATGACGATAAATTTCCAGACCGTCTGCACCGTCCAGCGTAATGATTTCAAGGTCAACGTTCTGATCCAAAACGGTGTTCAGATCTACAGCCTTCCCGTTCACTTTACCTGCTACGGCGTTCTTTTTCAGCCCGGAGCTGATCGAACCCGCCACGTCGGCAATTGTTACGCCCTGCTCGTACTCGCGTACGGCTCCATCTGGCAATTTCACTTGAATACTCACGATTAAAGCCTCCATTTCAAATTGTGTTCTATATCAAAATTGAACGCAAAAAAAACGCCTCTCTCCCTCAAGGGACGAGTGCGTTCAGCTCGTGGTTCCACCCTAGTTCGGCCCGCTCCTGTGCGTACATTTATGTTCATCGGAACATGCTCATGCACGACATGCGTGACCCTCCATTGGTATCCGTTAACGGGGATAAAGCGGTAGGCGCTTACTGATGTTACTGCCATATTGCACAGCTACATGTTCAACGTCACGGCTACAAAGGGGTAACTTCACATGCGGTTGCCGGAAAAGCTCTCAGCCTCGTCTTTTCTCTCTGAACGGCCCTTCAAGGAAATCATGTCTTTGGTCAATGCCTTGAATATCACTATATGCTACAGCATTATAGATCAAATTCGCAGGTATTTCAAGTGGGCGTTTATGTAATTTCATGCCTCCTATGCATCAGCTAGCTAAGGGAGCTCATGTGCCCATATTTACACAGCTCTAAAAACACTGTTATATAGGAGATTTCAAATGGGTAGGGTTCTTTAAGAGAAAAAAAGGAACTGTTTTTGCAAAGTGGGACACTGTGCTCTACTCGCCCCTTTGTTTTCTCTTGGGAACAGCCATTTTAATGATTATGTTTTTGCGTACGGCATAGCTTAAAGCCGACCTCTATCAGGTGGTTTGTTTCTTTCGCACGTCTCCACTCGTTTCTTTCTCAGTGAAAAAGTACAGCAAAGCCAGCACAGGCAGGACGACTCCAATCAGAGAACTAAAATTCCAACCTCCTAACGCATACGACCAACCACCTAATGATGATCCAATCGCTCCGCCTATGAAAAAAATAGACATGAATAATCCGTTCAGACGCCCCCTCGCCTCACTTCCCAAGGAGTAAATCACACGCTGTCCAAGTACAAGATTTCCCGATACAGCCATATCCAGTGTAATCGCTGAAATAAAGAGAAGTACGAGTGCAACCGTCGAATGACTTTGAAAAAGATAAATGAGCAAAAAAGACAAGGCTGCAATGATCATAGCTAACCCGGTTAAACCTTTGCTCCAGCCTTTATCAGCCAATCTCCCGGCAATCGGGGCAGCTACTGCACCGCCTACGCCTACTAAAGCAAACAATGCAATCCCTTGTTGAGACATTCCGAAATCATCCGCCAAACGTAGAGGAACAACAGTCCAAAATAGGCTGAAGGCACCAAATAGGCAGGCTTGATACAGGGCACGACGGCGCAGTGCAGGCGTTTGTTTTAAAAGAGTGCCTAGCGAGAAAATTAATTTACTGTAAGATACCGTAGGCACAGGCTTGCGCTCTGGAAGAGCTCGTGAGAGCAGAATCGTCAACAGCGTCAAGACAATGGCTGACAAAATAAATACGGCTTGCCATCCCCAGATGCTGGTGATAAAGCTTGCTACTGGCCGTGCGAACATAATGCCTAGCAGGAGTCCGCTCATGACATTCCCAACAACGCGGCCGCGCTGCTCTTCGGATGCTAAATAGGTGGCGTACGGCACCAGTATCTGGGCTACCACAGATCCAATTCCAATGAATAAGGATGCGGTCAGGAACAACGGGGCATTGGTGGCAAAAGCGGCAACAACCAATGCACAGACTGTGATAATTAGCGATATGACCATGAGCCGTCGATTTTCAATAATGTCGCTGAGCGGTACGATAAATAGCAAACCCACCACATAACCGATTTGAGTTAAGGTGACAATGAAGCCCGCTGCTGTAGAAGAAAGACCCATAGCAACGTGAATAGGTCCTACAAGGGTTTGAGCATAGTACAGGTTGGCAACAATAAGGCCGCATGCGGCTGCCAACAAAAACATCATCCAATTTGAGATACGGTTACTTTTTAAGGCTTGTTGTTCTCTTTGCATAATAATCCTCCTCATTAATTTAAATACTAAACGTATAGTTCACTAATTCGATAATCAAATAATATACTGAACGTTTCGTTTTGTAAATAGGCAAAATCAACTTTTTTATTTCACATAATATTTGATATACTGAACGTATAGTTTATTTTTCGCGTTTACTTATATCTATTAAGAAGGTGAGCATTCCAGTGCAGAGCAAAAGAGGACGTCCACGTAATGTCGAGACGCAAAAATCTATCCTTAACGCTTCCTATGATCTACTGTTGGAGCAAGGCTTTGGGGCGGTTACGGTAGAAAAAATTGCTGAGCGAGCAAAAGTGAGCAAAGCCACCATTTATAAATGGTGGCCTAACAAAGCTGCAGTAGTAATGGATGGTTTCCTGTCAGCCACCATAGCAAGATTGCCCGTGCCCGACACGGGTTGTGTATTAGATGACATTCTCATTCATGCCACAAATTTAGTGCGGTTCTTAATAAGCCGAGAGGGTAAAATCATTACGGAGTTAATAGGCGAAGGGCAACTTGATTCAGGATTGTCAGAGGCATACCGGACCCGATATTTCCACCCTCGGCGACTTGAGGCCAGGCTTCTTATTGAGCGCGGAATAGAGCGCGGAGAATTGAAGGATAATCTCGATATTGAATTATGTATCGATCTCATTTATGGGCCCGTTTTTTATCGATTGCTGGTAACTGGTTATCCATTAGACGATTCCTATGTGCGACAATTAGTCATGAATGCGTTCAAAGGAATTGGCATGGACTGAATGAGTGGTATCAAGCAGCCCTCACAGAGTATCCTCTGTGAGGGCTGCTTTTTCTTTTACCTGCCACGATCCTCTGGCTAACTCTTTATTTGTTTATTCGTCAGGGTCTATACTAATCTTTTGCAGTAAGTCGATAAGAAGATCCTCTTCCTCTTCGGATAGTTTATGGACAAGGCTGACATTGAGCTCGTCCAATATTCCTTGTAAGACAGGGGCAAACTCTAACGCCTTGGCCGTGGGAGATACAAGATAGGAACGGCGGTCATTTGGGTCCGTTTTTCGTTCAATATAGCCTGATTCCTCCAATTGTTTCACAGAGCGTGCCGTGGTTGCCTTGTCAAATTTAAGTTCATTCGTCAACTGCTCTTGTGTAATGCCCGGTCGCTGCAAAATGAGCTTTAAAAAGCTGTGTTGTCCTCCACTGCCGATTCCGTAAGGGCCCAGTTTTTTGGACAGTATTTTTTGATTTCGACGGTACAAGTGGGAAATTAGCTTTCCAATCGGTTTTTTTCTCATCAAATACACCTCATTGGCTTGAAAATGACAAATCCCCAGTTGGGACCAAAGCAAAGTTTACAACAATATTGTTGCGCACGCAACTAATTTGCTGTACACTAGAACCGTTCATTTAGTTGCGCGTGCAACTAAATAGAAATTGTTAACGATAACGAGGTGTAATGATGAGTTCAACTGCTACAACAGCTACAACGGCTACAACCTATCAAGAGAATATCGAAGTCCAGAAGAAACGTTGGCTGATTTTAATTGTTTTGAATCTGTTTACATTTATGTCCACATTGGATGGAAGCATCGTCAATATCGCTCTTCCTGTGTTGTCTCGCACGTTACATTTACCCGTGGCACAGATTGAATGGGTGACAACCGCCTATTTAATGGCGATATGTACCGCTATCTTATTTTTTGGCAAGCTTGGAGATATCGTCGGTAAAATCAAAATATTCAAAATCGGCACAATCGTATTCATTCTTGGCTCCCTAATGTGCGGTCTTAGCTCTTCGCTTTCTATGCTGCTGATTTCCCGTATTATTCAAGCATTTGGAGCGTCCATGACCATGGCGAACAGCCAGGGGATCGTGACAGATATCTTCCCGTCCAATGAACGGGGCAAAGCACTTGGCCTCATTGGAACCTTCGTTTCTCTGGGCAGTATCGCCGGGCCAAGCTTGGGCGGTATTATTGTCTCGTCGCTGGGCTGGCAGTACATTTTCTGGGTCAATGTACCGGTAGGGCTGGTCGCTGTCTTTCTTGGCTGGAAGCTTCTGCCGAAGGATTTGATCAAGGTGAAAGATAAAATTGACGTTCCCGGTAGCTTGGTATTTGCTATTTTTATTCTCACTTTGTTCGTCGGATTGTTGCTGGGACAGCAGGTCGGGTATGGCGACAAACGTATCGTTACTTCGCTGGTGGTGGCTGTAGTTGCTTTTGCCATGTTCATTAGGTTGGAACTTCGTCGTCCTGGGCCGCTCTTACAGCTCGCGCTATTCAAAAATCCGTTATTTTCGCTCAGTATTTTGTGTGCTTTTCTGGTGTTCGTCGCTAACTTTTGCTTTAACATCATTTCGCCCTTTTATGCGCAGAATATGCTGAACTTGTCGCCTTTTCATGCCGGGTTCCTGCTGATGCTGCTCCCCATCTCGATGGTTATTGTGGCCCCTCTCAGCGGTGCGCTTTCCGATAAAATCGGATCTGAACTGCTTACATTCGCCGGGCTGGTCGTTATGGTTATTGCCCAAATTGGATTGGCCCAATTGCATGCAGGCAGCTCTATCCCGCTCGTGGGTCTGTGGATTGCCATGTTGGGCATTGGCAGTGGTTTATTCCAATCGCCGAACAACTCGCTGATTATGTCCACGGTACCCCGCACACAGCTTGGCTCAGCCGGGAGTGTCAATTCGCTGGTTCGCAACGTCGGTATGGTTGTGGGGATCACTTTGGCCACATCGATCCTCTTTTATATTATGAGTAAAGAGGCTGGTTATCGGGTCACCGGCTTGGTCTCGGGTCATCCAGAAATTTTTCTGGCAGGCATGCATGTAGTCTTTATGACGTCCGCGTCCATCTGTCTTGTGGCGGCATTGTTAACAGGCTGGCGGCTGATCGGGGCTAGACGGGCAAGAACGCAGCAAGAAAAGGGATAAAGACCAAGCGAAGAAATAAAGCGTCCGTAGGAACAGTGATCGTAGAATTAAGATGATGAGTATTGCAGTACAAACACGGCATTAAAAGCAACATTTACAATTTTAAAAATGGGATACAAGGGTGGAGCTTACATGAAATATTGCTATGAATGCGGAACAAAATTGATGGTGAAGGAGTGTGAAGGCGAAGGAACTATCCCCTTTTGTCATACATGCCAGGTCTTTCGTTTCCCGATATTCAGCACTGCGATCAGTACCGCTGTATTGAATAGTCAGAGAGATAAGGTGCTGCTCATACAGCAGTACAATATTCAAGGCTTCATTTTATTGGCAGGTTATGTGAACAAGGGTGAATCCGCCGAGCAGACATTGGTGCGTGAAGTTAAGGAAGAAGTAGGATTACAAGTCGATGAGTATCAATATATGCGCAGCGAGTATTTTGAACGAAGCAATACACTGATGCTGAATTTTGTATCCATTGTGAATGACGATCAGTTGGATGTTCTTAGTACGGAGGTAGATCAAGCACGTTGGTTTACACTGGAGGAAGCCAAGCAAGCTATTTTGAAAAACAGCTTAGCTGAATCCTTCTTGCTGACCATTATTGAAAAGATTGAGGCAGGATTGATTTGAAGTGATATAAGCGTGGCGATGTGAAAATGATGAAAAAGATGTCTTTACAGATATTGAATTGCTAAACCGCAAGATGGCTGCTCTTTCCAAGGAACCCTCTTGCGGGTCACAGCATGTTTATACTCTTTGTCATTGCTGGAATTTCAGCGACTCCCCTCACATCCCTACATTTCTACTAAACGTCCATTCTCTTTCCAGGATTGCAGTATTTTCTCAAGTACCCACTGGTTTTTGTAGCCGTCCTCGAATAAGGGAGCACGATCCACAGACTTTCCCCTTGCCAGCTCAACAAAATCTTCATAGGCCGTATGATTATAGATTGCAGGGACAGCCCAACTCTCGTATTCGGCACCCGGGTGTTCCAGGTCACGCAGCACAATGCGGATACTTTCCGGGTTATTGAGGCTGGCGTGCAGCGTACCAAGTTCCCCATAGATATCGACTTCGATATCGTGCCGTATGCCGATGGCATTTTTATGAGTGATAAAGGTTCCCACGGTATTGTCGCCTACGATGCCATGAAAGGCAGCGAGATCTTCCACATCCACTTTTACAGGCAGACCCGTGATCGGATCGAACCGCTCGGGTGTAATGGTATGTAGCAGCGCTGCGACACTTTTAAATTCACCCACCAGAAAACGGGCCAGATCAATGATATGTGAGGCTGTATCCCCCACTACCCCAGAACCAGCCTTGGCCAAATTGTGACGCCATGTATACGGATGCTGACGATACGGCGCAAATGCATCCATTAGATAACGAAATTGAATGTTATAGATTTTGCCCAGCTTTTGCTCATCCAGCAGTTGCTTGGTATATTGGAAGGCCGCGCCGTAGCGATGCTTATAGTGAACCAGCAAAGGCACCGGATTCGCTGTATATAGCTTTTTCAACTGATCCGCTTCCTCCCATGTGAGAGTCAATGGTTTTTCTGCCAGTACAGCTTTGTGTTCTTCCAGCGCAATACGAATAATGTCAAAATGCACATCATTGGGTGTCAGCGACAGAATCGCATCTACCTCTGGGTCACGGATTAATGCTTCATAATGGGCGTACCGCTTGGAAGCAGGCAGTTGCAATTGTTCTCCGATAGCTTGAAGGCGATTGGGATTCACATCACTAACGGCCACAATAGATACCCCCGAGATGGTGTGCAGTGATCTTATGTGATATTCAGCGATAAGACCCAGGCCAATGATACCCATCCGAATTTGTTTGGTTGGTGAGGTGGAGGTACTCATATGTTCAGAATTCCCTTCTCTTCTATTTGGTTTGAACTCTGTGGCAAATTCCTTTTGCTATGCAGTATCACCCGTTGCTTTATAGAATAGTCCCCGCAGGAAGTGATCGTTGCAACCTTTAATTCAACAGTCTGATGCCGGGCAGTGAATGCAATGTTCCATAAAAAAAGGATCTGCAGCTCCGTTGTCCGGTATTGCAGATCCTTGGTATTCCTTCTCTATGTCGACTACATCAAAAATGTACCTACGACAAAAGACACCCCGACGATGATCGAGCGCAGCAGCTGTGCCAGAGCCACATTGCCTTTGGCAATTTCCTCGCACACCTTGGTACGCGGCGTCACCAGATCAAAAATCACATAGACCAAACACAATACTACAATGCCTACGGCCGACCATGTCAGCATTTCGAGCCATGAATGACTGCTGTACGACACCATCCCCACGATGATACACAGACCTAGCAGCTTTGCACCCATATAGATGCCTGCCGCCTCATTGCCGCGTGCGATTTCTTGATTATCGTTATAACGTGTCAGCAAACTGAACACAAAATAACCTACGATTAAGATAGCAAATAGGATAAGCAGGCCGATACCTACATTGCCCAATGCGTTCCCCAAACTGATATAAGAGTCCAATTTTCTTCCTCCTTATGATACTTCAGGATTTTGCAAAATCCTCACTTGTGAAAATGAACAGATATGTTCGAATATTATACATTTTTTAATTCAGCTTATATAACGTGCGGATTAGGAGGTGCGGTGGCAACGGCGGCGGCGCAATAGTAGGCCATATCACCTGTTACCTTTTCACCGATTCGCGGCAGGACACCCGCAAAACGCCCCCCAATCACGAATATACCTGTTAGTACATAGCCATGAAATAATCCTTCGTCGGTCTGTACCTCTGCGCTCTGCATCGGCCACAGCCGCTGATAAATCTTAGGCTGTCCCTCGTAATAAGCGGCAATATGTGCGGCTTCCTCCTGGTCAGGCGTTCGTGGAGCGTCAGCTTGGTGAAGCTGATCAGGGTTGTCAATCTCCGCAGGTTCAACCTCTCCCAAGGCGCCTTTCAGCATCTCCTCGGATTGAGGATGTTCAATCAAGTGCGTCCCTTTACCCTCCCGTCCCCATATACCTTTGGCCACATAAGGCTCTTTATTTTGCATAAACACCGAGGGCTCAAAATACGTAGGCAGCAGGTAGGTTCGTATCACCTCCAGCTCGCGATCGTCAAACAAACGAAAGCCACAGAACTCTGGTGTTTGCTCATTTCGCTCATACAGTGACCACACGGTTGCGGTGAACCCTTTGCTCTGGGTAATGATATGCTGCGGCGGGTTGATTAATCCTATTTTCCCGTCTGCCACCATATCCATTAGCGCCTGCCCCACCTCAAGCCCCGTATTCTCTTCCCGGTCATCAATTAGATATTCCAGCGGATACAGGCGATAGAGAATGTGGATCTGCCCTCCCCGGTGATACAATCCTTCATTCGGGATAATCTCCAGTTCTTCCAAAGGAGCATAAACGACTTCGAATCCGGCTTGTTCACATAAATGCATAATATATTTGGTGTTGGTCTGATCCTCGATGTGCCAGTCATAGCAAGCAAAATACACCTTTGTCCCTAATCCCTTGCGACTATAAAAATGAATAAGCTCCGTCAAGGCAGACTGAATCGCCTCGTCCATTCCAGATGAGGGTCCATGTAGTGCATTGTCATCTTCCGACATTCCATCCCTACTCAGCACCTCCAGCAGCTTTCCTTCGAGATAAGCCACCTCGGGAATCCCGGTTGGGGTATCGGTGTTATTCTCAATGCACTTGATACCCGCTTCCCCCACAATCCAATCCTGGCGGGTTATCCCATCCGGCTCGGCCTCCATACGTGCAGCACGCAGCAAGCCCGGATGAATCCCCAACCGTTCCACCAGGTATTCATCCGGCATATAGCGCTGAACGAATTGCTGAACCTTGCGATAAATACGATGTACCGCCTCAGAAGCAACCTGAAGCTCTGCCAGCTCGCTTTCCCGATATACCGTTAAGGCCGGCACACAATAGGATTTGCCATACATGCGGTGATACGGGATGGTACGGCTGATTTCACCCTTAAAAAGCTCATCATGTTCATAAGGCAATTGCCGAATCGTACGCATGCTCATCTTAACCCCCAGAGAAAAAGCCGCTGCGTGAGCCGCTGCTGCCAAAACCGCTGTGTGAGCTGGAAGATGAGGATGAGCTTTTGCGGTATGAGCTGGAAGATGAACGACTGCTATGGTATGAGGATCCTCCACTATAATAAGTCGATCCGCCATAGTAATACCCGCTGCTGCCTGAATCCCGACACGCCGTTTGTTCCGATACAGGAAGCTCATCGCAGTCATAATACTCGTCGTCACCGCACCCCGTCAGAGCAGCTGGGACAGCCAACATCAGGGCAAAAGCCGCCATCCGTGTACGAGAGCCGGGCTTGGATTTCATCTTTTCCCAGGAATGCTCCATCACAGATCGACCTCCTTCACAAACAGATGTACCTTTTTCAGCTGAGGGTCCAGTACCGAATATATAAATTCATATGTTTTGCCACCCAGTACTGTATAGTGATCTAATAGCCGTTGGGCCAACTCCAAAGTAAATACCGAACCTTCCCGCTGGTCCATACTACGGAATGCAGGTTCATGCCATATCCAGTACATTGCACTGTATGTGGAAGTGTAACCTCCCTCACTGGCAAGCACGAGGTCTGTGATGGACGCACCGTAAGGCTTTGCACGTTCCCCTGTAAATTCAGTCACATAGACGGAATGATCCGTATGTTCCTCACTTTCATTCGATATATGCGACCATAGTTTGTCATGGAGACGCGTAGCGTCTACAAGCTTGCGTAGAAACAACTCATCTCCCGATACGGATTCCCGTGTCAGGCTGCGCAGTTCCTTTTGAGTGTCTTCCGACCATTCGCGATACGTTAATGAATAATAAATGATGATTCCCTTCCTGTACGCTTCTGTCATGAGGTTTGCAACAAATCAAAGCGCTTATGTCGTCGCTCACTATACGAGATTCTACCTTGAAAAGGTTCAATTTGGAAGAAAAATACGACAAAAAGCCGCAATCCCTAGGATTACGGCTTGGTTTTCACTGCTACAGCTTGATATTGTTCTCGTCGAAATATTCCTCCAGCGTCATCCCCTGCTTGGCTACATCCTCCGCAATGTCTATTCCCACATAACGGATATGCCAAGGCTCGTACACATAACCGGTCACATCTTCCTTACCCTTCATATAACGAATAATAAATCCGTATTCCGGTGCATGTTTTTCCAGCCATTCGCCTTCCTTGGAAGCTCCGAAGGATTGCTCCAGCACATTACCCACGCTTGGGCTGGATACATCAATGGACAAACCTGTCTGATGCTCACTCGTACCCGGTACAGCGCTAACTTTAGAGGCATATTCCTGCCCCTTTGTCTTTACATTGTTGTTGAAAATAGATACCTGACGCTTATAGGAACGGTATCCCGATACCGCACGCAGCTCAATGCCGTCTTTTTCCGCACCGTCGAACAGCTTCTCCAGTGCCTCTGCCGCTTCCTTACGCAAATGCCGCTTTTCATGCGGTCCCTCGAAGGAAAAAGGCACCTGCGGCTCCACCAAGTCATCGGGGACATAGCCTACAGGCAAGCTGCGCTTTTTGTTCACAACGACTGTATCAGAAGTCGCATTGGTGACAATCGCAGTTCCATCCTCTTCCTTAACCGTGGCTTGCAGCGCACTCTGGCTTCGCAACGCCATCACAGGCTCGGCCTGTCCACTTCCTGTACCCGCAGAGGCTTGTCCAGCGCTAGTGCTGCCATTGCCCGCATCCGGCTGGGCGGAAGGCTGTACATTCTCCTGTACCGCTGTAGATGACTTCAACGGCTCGCTTTCCTGTCCACCTGATCCTCCCTGCTGGCAGGCTGCCAGTAATAGCCCTGGCAGGATCAGCCCCGGAATGAGCGCTTTGGTCCATCTCTTAGATGCTCGCGTCTGTTGTATATGTCGTTTCATGCTGGTATCTCCTCCAATATTGCATTTGATGCATGACTTGCTGTGACTTTTTCGTTACCCCATTGTAACTGAACTTTTGGCACTCTTCGAAGCCATTATCCCGTTCGATGAAGGCGAATAGACTCGAAAAAGGAAGTATATACCCGAATTGTTACGGAGTATGACGTTTTTGCGGGATTGCAGCTCGGGCCCGCTCGGCTACCCGTTCACGTATGAGTTTCAATGCCTCTTCCGCACGGGGTAAACCCGGCAGCAAAGCTGTAATATCCGCTTCCTTCTTAGGAGCAAGCTTCTGCGGCAGACGAATCTCAATTGCATGAAAGCCCGCACCGGGACGATGCAATGCTCCTTCTGCGGCAGACTCCGCAATCCATTCGCTAATCGCTGCCGATCCGCTGCGTCCGCCCTCTGGCCGCGAGGTAGACTCAAGCGCAGGGGATGTCCCCTGCACATGGGATAACTCCCCGGCCCAAGCACTGAATACGTACTCCAATAGCTCTTCCCGTGTCATTCCAATCAGTTCTAGACAGGTCTGCGGCTCGCTTTCCAGACCGGTTTGAAGAGCTTTCTTCACCTCGTCGACTACACCCACGCCATCCTCCGTGCTAGAAGTGGCTGTCTCAGCTGCTAGCTGAACGATCTCATCCAGCGATAGACAGTTTTTCCCTTGCAAAAAACGGTAGATGTCCAAAGGATCTGCTTTTAGCTGCTCCAGCCATGCTTTTCGCTGTTCGGGGTTCAGTACAGGCGCTGGGCCAGTCCATTGGACAGCATGTGTGGAAGGTACCCCCGTTGATTCGCCTTCCAATCCATGTCCGTCTAATTCCGCTATCCATTGACCGTCAGTTACTTTTAGCTTCACTCGCGGCCTCGTCATCGCCTTCATCCTTTCTCTGCTCACTCAATCCATACATCATTTTGCAACGCAATCAGACCGCGCAATTCATCATCAGACATTTCGGTGAGCCAATGCTCACCGGAGCCGACAACCTGCTCGGAAAGTGCCTTTTTGCTCTCGATCAGCTCGTCGATCCGCTCCTCCAGTGTACCTTGGCAAATCAGCTTGTGCACTTGTACATTGCGGCTTTGACCAATACGGAATACACGGTCCGTCGCCTGATTTTCCACTGCTGGATTCCACCAGCGGTCATAGTGAATGACATGGCTGGCACGTGTCAGGTTCAGACCCACACCACCTGCACGCAGGGAAAGTACGAATATATTCGGGCCTTCTCCCTGCTGGAAGTTGTGAACAATTTCATCTCGTCTGGTTTTCGCTAGTCCTCCATGCAGAAAATACGGCTCTTCCCCGAAGATTTTGGCCAAACGAGAGACCAGCAATTCTCCCATCGACACATATTGGGTGAATATCAGCGCCGATTCGCCGTTCTCGCGAATCGTCTCTACCAATTCCAGCAGTCGCTCCATTTTGCCCGAGTTTTCCGTTTTACCACTATCAGCCCGACCCGGAATGATCAGACCCGGATGGTCACAAATCTGCTTCAACTTGGTCAGTGAAGACAGAACAAGTCCTTTGCGAGCCATACCGATCTGCCCATCCAGTGTTCCCAATAATTGATCCACCACGCCCCGATACAATCCGGCCTGCTCTGGTGTCAGTACACAGTAGGATTTCAACTCCAGCTTCTCTGGCAAATCCTTGCGTATATCTGGGTCGCTTTTGAGTCGACGCAGCATGAACGGGGAGACGAGCCGATGAAGCTCGCGCAACGCGGACCCCCGCTCTTCTCCCGCCAAACTGTAACGCTGGCGGAACGAAGACGCCGTACCGAGGTAACCTGGATTCAGGAATTGAAAAATAGACCACAGCTCGCTCAGCCGATTTTCTACCGGAGTACCTGTCATGGCAATCCGGTGTGGAGCAGACAGCTTCATGACGCTTTGCGCTTGCTTTGTTCGTGCATTTTTTATATATTGCGCCTCATCCAACACGATGGAGGACCAGTATACCGCAGATAAATCGCTGCCGTCCCGGCCCGCCAAATGATAGGTAGTGAGGACGATATCATACTCACGTACACTTTCCTGAAACAGCTCACCGTGGAGTCGCTGGTTGCCATGGTGAATATACAGCGACAAATCCGGTGAAAAACGCTTCAACTCGCGCTGCCAGTTGCCGAGCAAGGACGTCGGACAGATGATCAACGCCGGACGTTGATCATCTGCGCCGATGCCACCGTCGAGCAGGCAGGTGATGACCTGAATCGTTTTACCAAGCCCCATGTCGTCCGCAAGACAGACGCCAAAGCCCAATCCACGCATCGCAGCCAGCCATTGAAAGCCGCGCTCTTGATAGGGCCGTAATGCGCCGTGCAGTGTCTCCGGCACAGGCCGCAGCTCTACCGAACGGAGTACGCCGCCCTCAGCCAAAGACGCAAGCAATCCGGCGGATTCCGCGCCAAAGATGGACAAGCCTTTCCATGAGGCCTCGCCTGCACTTTCATTTTCAGCAGCCAGATGCATCCATTCGGACAAGCTCATCTCACCGTTTTCCCCGCGCTTGATAAAGCGCAGCACCTGACGGATTTCCTTGGGATCGACCTCGATCCATTCCCCTCCGAGACGTACATACGGCAAATTGGCCGCGACGATGCTTTCCAGTTCCTCCATCGTCAAAGTCGTATCACCCAGCACAGCCTCGGCATCAAACGAAATCATGCGGTTAATGCCGACAGACGATGTATCGGCAATCACACCATCTGGCTTGGCACCCTGCTCTGTCGAACGCATTTTGAGCCGCAAGCCTGCACGTCTTCGGCCCTCCCGGCTCCAGCGTGAAGGCATTTGCACGGTGATACCGTTCTTTTGTAGTGCAGGAACGGCTTCCGTCAGGAAGCGGAAGAACAACTCTGGCTCCAGTGTCAGGCCCTCGGGATAAGGACGATTCAACGCTTCTTGCAATATAGGTGCCGCTTCAGCCGCCTGTCCGAGCCTCATTAGCAGTTGCACCTGCACTTGACGATATACAATTCCGCCTCGAACCAGATCACGTTCAGGATGCGCCCACAGTGCCAGAGCAGGCAGTCGCAACCCCGGCTCAGCATCGCTTTCTGCCCAAAAGGTAATGCGCCAATCCTTGACACTCTCTTCCAGGGAAGGCTCCAAACGAAGGCACAACCGCAGTTGCCCTTCTATCGGCTCCTTGTCTTCCCGTTCCGTGACAGGCATTGCGCTTCCCTCAACAGAGGACGCTTGAAGCACCAGCTCCTCCATCTCCGCTGGCGTTCCCTGAATCGCCACCGGGCGGGAACCTGTCAGCAGACTGTTCCACCACAGCTCTGCCAGCGGCGATCCTCCGCGCCGATACTCTGCGCGATATCGACCCAGCTCACGGTCTGATGCTGCCAGCACCGCGGTCGTTTCCGCATGGATGACCGCACACAAGAAGGAGTACAGCACGATTCCGGCTGCATCCTCGCGTGTTTCAGGCTCCTTACCCGCAAAAACGGCCGGAGCCGCCATACAAACAGCTGGCATCGCAGCAGCCAGCTCATGAAAGCGGCGTATGTCCTCCTCTTGACACAGTCGAGGAATCCACACCCCGACAGCCGCTTCCGGACCACGACGACGCGGTCCCGATGGACGCGCCTCTGTAAGCGATGGCGCAATTTCGCCCCGCTGCATCAGCTCTAGCGCAAAATAAGCGGCTTTTTGCCAATATTGCATTTCCTCGCCCAGCGTAATGCCCGATGCCGCACAGCCCTTCTCGTCCATGCGGGTCAGCAGTGCCATCGTCTCGCGCGGTTCCAGCGCCAAACCCTCCAATGTACGCCCCAACATGGAACGTCTTTTGCCACCTCTGCCCGCGGTTTCCACACGAGCAGTGTTCGGTATCCGTACCTCAGCAAGACGCAACGCAGCCTGCCGAAACGGCCGAAGGTCTCCCTTTAGCGTCAGCCTGCGGATTACACTGCTCCACGCATCGATACGTGGTTCCGACGTCTCACCAGAAAAGCAAAAAAACACATCTCCGAGCCATATTCCATAAAGCGGTTGATTCATATCTGTCTCCCGTCCAGCCTTTTGAATTATTACTCTTCATCATATACGAAAACGGGCTCTTTTCAAAACTTTATCACAAAAATAAATGGAAAGTCATAAGTTAATAACCTTAAATATTCATGTGATTAACTATAAAAAAGGGGAGTCCGAAAAGCCATGGAAATGGCTATGGATACTCTCTCCTATTCGTCATCCTCCTTCAGATAAGGATGCAGGCTGTCTTGCAGCAATTCCTTGACCCTCATCCGCAGCTCTTTCGGATATATGACCTCGGCCTCTGGCCCGTATTCTAGCAAAAGTCGGGACACATATCTAAACTCTTCGACCGGAATATATCCCTGCCATTCCTGATCCTGCCCTTCTTGATGGGAAACATTTTGGAAGAGGGCATCTGATCCAGCCAGCCTGGCACCCAATGCGGTAAATTTTATTTTGGACGGAATTCCTATACGGGAATCCTCCGAAGCCAACCATTCCTGAAGTGTGGGAAGGCTGTCTGAGGTTTCGTCCAGCATCGTTATTGTAATCACCCGATCTGAACGGTACAGAATGATGCGGTCTCTGCTATGCGCTGGCATGTACCAATATCCGTGATCAAAATACAGTCCAATCGGATATACTTCAGTCCACTTTTCACCGGAAGCGGAGCGGTAAAACATGTTCACCCGGCGCTTATTCAACGCAGCCTCCAAAATGATTGAGGTGTAGGGTGACTCTGCGTGAGTGGGTAGCATACGAAAAGAAATGTACTCCTTTAATTGATCAATACTGTCCTGCACATCCTGTGGAAGCTCGGCATAATAGTGCTCGGATAAATGTCCACGAACCGAGCCAAAAGGGATATCTGGAATGTTCTCCAACAGTTGCAGCATGAGGAAAAGACCCAGAGCCTCGTCGCGAGCAAGATGAAGGGGAGGAAGAAGCCGATTGGGGAGTGCCCGATACCCGCCATGAGGACCCATTTCGGTATAAAGGGGTAACCCGGTCTGCTGCAAATAGTCGAGATCTCTTTGTATTGTCCTGACAGAGACACCAAAACGTTCAGCCAGCTCACGCGCCGTATATTTTTTTCGGGAATCCAGTATCCTCATAAGAGCAATTCTGCGTTCGTTCATAAGGTACCCCTCGAATCCAAAATTAATTTTAAATGACCGTTTTAACTACGACATACTATGTCATAAATACATTGTAACATTAGGAAATAGAAAAGGAGTGAATGAACTATGGAAGATTTGAAATCAAACGCAGTTGTGCTGTATATTGCCATGAGTCTCGATGGGTATATAGCTTTGCCGGACGGTTCGGTGGACTGGCTGTATGATGTTAAAGGGGATGGCGGGGACAATGGATATGCCGACTTTTACGACACCGTAGGTACAGTGCTGATGGGCAGGCTGACGTATGAGGAAGTGTTGAAGCTCTCCGATGATTTCCCTTATGCTGGCAAGCCATGCTATGTGCTCACACGAGCATTAACGGAACAACAGCAAGCGCCACATGTTACATTTACGGACGAAGCTCTGACTGAACTGGTTCCACGTCTACAAGAACAATCGGAAGGTGCGGTATGGCTAGTCGGTGGAGGCCAGTTAGTTCAGGCCTTCTTACAAGCTGGACTGCTGGAGAAGGCTATCATTGCGATCATTCCCAAGGTGCTTGGACAAGGAATACCGTTATTTCCAGAAGGAACGCTACCAAGTACATTTAAGCTCAAAGAAATAGAACGCCGTGGGGATATCGCTCTGCTCCATTACCATTTATAATTTTGTTTACAGAAAAGCCTTCATATTTCAGGATCATGCAATCTCCCTGAAATATGAAGGCTTTATCGCGTGCTTTTGTTCATTATTTGGTCTTCAAATTATCCCATGTTCTCTGGAAATCCTCGAATAGCTTCCCGGCATCCGATTTACCTGCCACATAAGCTTGCATCTGACTTCCGAATTCTTGCTGTGCTCCTTCAGGATAGCGGCTAAAGAACCAGCCCAACAGTTTGTTTTCCTTACTGTATTTCACCACTTCCGCACCCAGTTGGCCCATATCAGCCTCTGCCCCTTCGATGCTCTTGAACGCTGGAATAAACTTGAATTCCTTGGTGATATACTTTTTACCCTGCTCGGATGTCACCATCCAGTTTAAGAACTCCTTCGCCTCGGGTTTGACAGTCGAATTTTTATTAACCACCCAGTTGTTAGCGACACCTACAAACAGCTTATCTCCGGCTGTTGCATCTTCACCAATCGGCATAGGCAAAATACCCAAATTCAGCTTCGGATTAATTCCGTCAATTTGGACCTGAGTCCAGTTCCCTTGCTGCATCATGGCAGCCTTTCCAGTAGCGAAGTTCGTTACCTGCGTGTTGTAATCGGTCGTGAGCGGCTTCGAATTGCCATACTTCATGGTCAGATCGAACAGCTTAACCCACTCGGCGAATACAGCGTTGCCCGGAATCTTTGCTGTTCCATCATTTAGTCCTTTGACGAAGGCCGAAGGGTCCGGCTGATTGGCAAATGCCACGTTCAGCAAATGATTGCCCAGCACCCAAAACTCCTGATATCCATTAGAAAATGGAGTTATCCCTGCGGCTTGGAGCTTTTGCGCAGCTCCCTCCAGTTCGGACAATGTTTTAGGGGTCTCCGTAATCCCCGCCTTCTTGAACAAATCCTTGTTATAAATAAAGCCGTACCCCTCCAGATTCATCGGCTGGCCATACAGCTTGCCGTCTTTGGTCATCGGTTCTTTGGCGACATCGACCACATCGCCAACCCAAGGCTGGTCAGACAGATCCTCCAAATATTCCAGCCACGTATCCAGCTCGCGGTAACCTCCTACGTTAAAAATATCCGGCTGCTCCCCGGAGGCGAACTTCGCCTTTAACGCCGCTCCATAGTCACTGCCCCCGCCGACGGTCTGAATATCGAGCTTGATCCCTGGATGAGACGCTTCGTATTCCGCTTTCATGCGATTTAGTGCTTCTGCAATCTCTACCTTAAACTGAAAAATGTGAATTGTTTTTTCCTTCACTTCCTCTTTGCCTGCGTTTTGTCCGCCACTGCTGTTACAACCTGCCAAAACCAGGGCAAAGGCCGCGAGAAGCAAGATCAGTGCTTGAGCTTTCTTTTTAAAAGTATGCGTTTTCATTTTTTATGTTCCTTTCTATTCTAAATTTCAAAGTGTCCTCCGTTTGCGGAGTGGCACACCGTGTACATTTTCAGCTCATCGCCACACTCAACCTTTGACCGAACCAGCCATAATACCTTGTATAATATATTTTTGCATGGCCAGAAAGAATACGATGACTGGCAAGATGCCCAGCACCAGAGCAGGCAAAGCCAAATCCCACTGCTTCGTGTATTGTCCAAAAAAGGCATAGGTCGCAATCGGAATCGTGCGCAGTTCAGCCTTTTGCAATACCAGAGAAGGCAGGAGATAATCATTCCAAATCCAGAGCGTATTTAAAATAATAACAGTTACCATCATCGGTAGCATCAACGGATACACAATTCGGAAAAACACTCCGTAAGGCGTACAGCCGTCCACCGTAGCTGCCTCTTCCACCTCGACTGGCACACCTTTGACGAATCCATGAAAGAGAAAGATCGACATAGGGGCTCCGAATCCCAGATAACAGATTACCAGACCACTTATACTGTTCATTAAATCCAGTGTACTTACAACCTTGACCAAAGGGATCATCACCGATTGAAAGGGAATGACCATGGCAGCTACGAACAGGCTGAACAACACTCGATTATAACGCGTCGGACGCCGGACCATTCGGTAAGCAGCCATTGAGCTGATCAGTACGAGCAGTAGATTACTAACTACCGTAACTATAAGTGAATTCCATAAAGCTTCGGGAAAACGCGTGATGCTCCACGCTCTAGCATAGTTGCTCCATACAAAGGTTTGTGGCCAGGCCGCAGAATCGGTGAGCAGGTCACCAAAGCTTTTGACCGAATTCACGAATAAAAAGTAAAACGGGACGAGGAATAACAATGCGACGAGGATCATCACCATCTCGGTCGCCCATGTTCCAAAGCGGTAGCGCTTGCTTGTTTCCATTTACGCTTCTACCTCCCGACTTTTCGTCAGTCGTACCTGAAGGCTCGTAACCAGAGCAACAATGATAAAGAAAATGAGCGCTTTAGCTGTTCCCAGCCCATAACGATTATTCACAAACGCTTCATTGTAAATATTGAGTGCAACCGACTCTGTGGACCCGAAGGGACCGCCTTTGGTCAGTGACAAATTGAGATCGAACATTTTGAATGACCATGATATCGCCAGGAAAAGACATACCGTAACGGCAGGCATGATCAAAGGAAGTATAATCGACCGCAAAATTTGCATCCGGCTTGCTCCGTCAATTTCGGCTGCTTCCAGCATATCGCGGGGCACATTGGTTAGGGAAGAGATGTAAATAACCATCAAATACCCGGCAGTTTGCCAGATAAACACGATTACAATACCCCAGAAGGCCGTGATCTCATCTCCCAACCAGGACAGATTGAAGAAGGACAAGTTCGTGCTCTCTCCGATTGCTGCAAATCCCTTGACGAAAATAAACTGCCAGATAAAGCCCAGCAACAGACCTCCAATCACATTAGGCATAAAAAAGATGGTCCTGAGTACATTTTTTGTTTTCAGCGGTTTGGTTAGAAAATACGCCAGCAGAAAGCCAAAAATATTCGCAGCCACCACTCCTACCACCGTAAAACGGACCGTAAACCAGAACGCTGTCCCAAATTTGTCATCATTCCATAAAATGTGACTGAAATTATCCAGCCCGACCCACTTTGCCTCATTGGCTACCCCATTCCACTCTGTAAAAGAATAGTACATTCCGAGCATAAAAGGGATTACAATAATGATAACGAAAAATAACGTCGACGGCCCTACAAAAATGCATTGCTGGAGCCATTGCGACGACTTGGCGCGATTCAATCCGATCCCCCCCTTTTGTTGTCTGTTGGTGTCTGGAACGCTCCCTTACGGCTTTCTTTCAGCAGCATGATGCTTGGGCCGTACGGATATGCGATTCACATGTTCATTATGTCGAATAAGCGCTCTGGAGAACACGTAGGATCGTGAACCATTAGGGGGGAAAATATTGACCTCTGGCTTGCCTTGAATTGTGAAAGGAGCTCACTGCATGAAATTTCACAGTATTCGTTCCCGCCTGATCTGGTTTTTGCTCATTGCGGTCACTCTGCCGCTGCTGCTGTCGATGACTATGACCTTCGTTCTCACCAAGCAATCCTTGCGGGAGCAGGCCACACAAGAAAATGAACGGCTTATTTTTCAGGGAATTACGAATCTGGATAACTATTTACAGGGACTGAATCGGGCGTCCATCGGAGTCTATAATGACCCCCATTTTCTGCGTAATCTGGCCAAAATTCCGGATGATTACCGGGCCGTCGCTGAAATTTACACCACACTGCAAACGATGATGAATGCTTCGTCAGGCATTGACCAAGTGTATTTGCATTCTTTTGAGGCTGGGCAATCCACGTTGATTACCAGTACAGTCCCGCTACGGGAATTCCGACTGGAGCCCTTTACTGGTTCTATTCATTACGGCCCTTCTGGACTATTCATACAGCCTTCGCACATGAAGCATTTGTACGGCTTTTCGGCGGTTTCCTATACGGAGCACAGCACAAAGCGGCAGGTATTTACACTTCATCGGGCGATTCGGAACATTCCTGCCTCAGAGACGCTTGGGGTACTAGCTATAGATGTTGATCTGGAGCCGCTGCGCAGTATTTGCCGTCAATTGTATGATGCAGATACAGAGGAGCTGTTTTTGATCGATCGGAACGGAACAATCATATATAGCGGAAAAGAAGCAGCGATTGGAACACACTGGAAGGAATCTGACCTGCTCAATCGAATTTCTAAAGAAGGCGAGCACGGAGTGATTGAGGATGATACGGCACTGCACGTATATGGCAAGCTGGATGCCAACCTATCAGGCTGGACACTCGTCAAGAAAATTCCACATCGTACGCTGTATCTACGGGCTACCCGCCTGACTCAGATTAATGCGGTCATTACAGGCGCAGCGTTGCTACTTGTCATTGTTGCCACGTTATGGATTTCGATAAAAATCACGGAACCTATTAAGCGACTGACTCGCTACATAAACCAGATTCAGTCCGGTCAACTGGATGTAGACATTCGGGCCATGAGTAACGATGAGATCGGAGTACTGTCGCGCCGTTTCAGGCAGATGATGGATACCATCAATAACCTCATTTTGCGGGAATACAAGCTGGAGCTGGCTAATAAGACACATCAGTTGAAAGCGCTTCAAGCACAGATTAATCCTCATTTTTTATATAATACGCTACAATCGATTGGAACCCTGGCTCTACAGCATGAGGTACCGCGGATTTATTCTCTGCTCTCTTCCCTTGCCAAAATGCTGCGCTATAACATGCGGGACCATACGGTCGTTACACTCAAGGAAGAAGCCGAACATGTAAAACAATATCTTGATTTACAAAAGGAACGCTTCGGTGAGCAATTAGAGGTCACTTACCAGTGGGAAGATGAGGTCCTGAATGATCGGGTGCCTAAAATGATTCTCCAACCGTTGGTAGAAAACTACTTTAAACACGGTGCCGATCCCCGGCTGGGGCCCGGTGAAGTTCGCATTACAGGCAGCCGAATCCGGGAAGGCATTGTGAAAATAACCGTGGAAAACAACGGAACTTCCATTCCACAGGCCGAATTGGAGCAGCTCCAGCATATGTTAAAACGTCCGCTGAAAGCCTACGAAGAGCCGGACACTAGCGAGCAGGATTCCATTGGCCTTCGTAATGTTCTATTGCGTATTCAGCTTCACTCGGAGGATGGTTCCAACACCCTGTGCGTAGACAACATCCTGCCTCATGGTGTCCGTTATACACTCGAAATTCGCACTGAAGCCCCTGCAGAAATTCATATTAAGGGAGAGTGATCTGTCAATGAAAGTCCTGATTGTGGATGATGAGAAGCATGTACGCCATGCCATTCGGATGCTCGTACATTGGGAAGCGTGCGGTGTGAGCGAGGTACTTGAAGCTGAGTCGGGCGATCAGGCGATTGAGATCATTACCGCCCTTTCCCCACCCGTTGTACTTACGGATATGCGGATGCCCGGCAAGGATGGAGTAGCACTGATGGAGTGGATTCAAGTGAATTCCCCAGCAACCCGAGTTGTGGTGGTCAGTGGTTATGATGATTTTGACTTGGTTCGACAGGTCATCCGCCGGGGAGGCATGGACTATATTCTTAAGCCCGTAGATCCAGTGGAGATTAACGAGGCTCTAAATAAAGCCACTCAAGCCTGGCGGACAGCGGAGCAAGACCGGAACAGGCAGACGATGCAGGCCATGGAGGTCAACCGGATGAGGCCGCACTATGCCGATAAGCTCCTGACTGAGATCGTTTCCGGTATAGCAAGTACCCCTCTTTCCATTACGCCCTTACGTGAGGAGTTACGTCTTCCTGCAGCTATTCAGATATGTAATGCAGCTGTGATGAGTACCACGCAGCTGGATGCCGATATACTGGACAAATATAAAACGCGTCGTGCGCTTTTGAGCTTTTCCCTGATTAACATCTGCAACGAATTTCTTGGAACTTCTCAAACCGGAATTGCATTCCGTCATCTGGAGCGTATGGACGAAATTATTCTGCTATTTTGGGGCGAGCCATCTCGTTGGCCGCTGCTCTTGCAGGATATTCACACAGGGATCAAAACGGCTTTACGGTGTTACATGCACATCGGGGTTGGCTCTTTTGGCTCTTTTGGCGCTTTTCCCATAGCGGCAGCCACTGCCTACCAAGAGGCACGGCAAGCGTTGTGGAAACGGGATGTGTTGCAAACCGTCGACTGGATGCACCAGAGTTCCCAGACACGGCAAAGCATTCGTCTTCCCCAGTTGCCTGAGATGGAAGAGGAACTGCGGCTTAGTGCACTCAGCTGTAATGCCAATCGTGTGTCGATAGCGGTAGGCCACTGGATAGCAGCCGTAGCCGAGCTGCCTTCGGTGACAGCAGAGCAGCTAGCCAGTTGGAATCAGGAGTTGGACTGGATGCTGGCCCGCTGGCTGAATGACAGACCCGGAGATACCGATGGCGAGGAACTGGCAGATGAGTCCGGCTCCATTCATGCCTTGCCGGTCGACAACCGTGGTATGCTTTCCCTGCCCTTATGGCAAAGACAGGTTGAAAACCGACTGCTGGCAGCCGGTCAGGCACTTACACCAAGCCATAGCCCAAACAACCCGACCATCCGTGATATTGCCCGCTATCTGGATGCACACTATGACGAGGACATTTCTCTACAGGATATGGCGAGTCGCTTTTATCTCAGTCGCGAATATATTTCTCGTAAATTCAAGCAGGAGTACGGGGTTAATCTGTCGGACTATTTGTGTCAGATCAGGATGAGCAAGGCAAAGCTATTGCTGCTGAATGACAAGCTGCGCCTTCATCATATTGCCGGTATGGTCGGGTATCAGGATGAAAAATATTTTGGCAAGGTGTTCAAAAAACTGGAGGGGGTCACGCCCGGCGAATTCAGAAAACGCCATTCTGCAAATCCTCAGCCGTGACCGCATACAACACGTGATCTTCCCACACACCATTAATCTTCAAATAGTTGAGAGCCAGCCCTTCGCGGCGAAATCCTGCCTTTTCCATCACTCGATTGGAAGGCGTATTTCTTGGCATCACTCCAGCTTGAATACGGTGTAATTCCAACTCATTTAAGGCGTAGCGTACAATATCCTTCACTGCGGAAGTGGCATAGCCTTGTCCGTGGTATGCAGGATCTACAAAGTAGCCCAGATTGGCGTTTTGAAAGGGACCTCTAGCGATACCCGACAGCTCCATTCTGCCGATCAGCTTATCATTTTCCGGCAAAAAAAGTCCAAACGTATATCCTTGTCCGGCTTGTGCCGCTTCCAAACCGTTAGAAATCAGACGCGCCTGTTCTTCCAGCGTAAAGTAAATTTCAGGTCGTTCTGGCTCGAACGGTTTGAAAAAATCAAAATTTTCACATCTGATCTCTAATAAACGTTCTGCATCACTTACTTGTAACAATCGAATCTGTAGCCCCGGATGGGTGGACTTTATCAAAATGGCGCCATTAGCTTTATGTAACATTGTCATTTTCCTTCTTTCTCAGTTATTCCTATATTATTGTTCACGGTTATTATTGTTCACGGTCACGAGACAGGAAAATACCCCAGGTGCATGAGAGCAGCCTAGGGTATCTCCATCGTTCAAAATTTAGTCCGTAACAGGCATCCAGCCTGGAAGGGTCGTCAACGCACCCCACAAGTAGTCAGGAATGACTAGCTCCTGCTGGGCTTGCTTGGATAATGTCGTGCGAATGGTATCTTCTGTGCCGTTTTGCACCTTCTGAACCCATTGCGGCTCCATCAAAAGCGGACGTCCCAGCGATACAAGCGGTACACCTGTCTCCAGTGCTGCAAGCGCCTCGTCCGGTGTATTCAGCGACCCAACTCCCATAATCGGCACACGGTTACCTACCTTCTCATGGATGAGAACGGTACGTGACCGTTCGTCACTGCGGTCACGGAACGAACCACCGAAGAAATGATTTACGGAAATGTGCAGGTAATCCAGCCCTTGATCCGCCAGACGGTCTACAAGCACCATCGTATCCTCCAGCGTAATGCCTGGTGTGTGTCCTTCCTCAGGAGACAAGCGGTATCCAAAGATGAATGGCCGCTTTGCATGTTCTGCGATCACTTTCTTCACTTCGTGAACAACCGCCAGCGGAAAGGTCAATCGTTTTTCAAGACTTCCTCCCCATTCATCGGTACGAAGATTGGAGTGCGGGGAGAAGAACTGCTGGACCAGGTAACCGTTCGCTCCGTGAAGCTCCACACCATCATAGCCTGCTTCAATCGCTCGGCGAGTTGCTTCGCCATAGGCACGGATGACGCGGTGGATATCATCGGATGTCATTTCACGCGGCACAGGCGCACCTTCTTTTTCCTCGGCTACTGCGCTTGCACTGATCGGCTGTCCATCTGGAATTTGATCTGGTGGACACAGGCGGCCACCATGATAAATTTGCAGGATCGCTTTTGCGCCTTCTTGATGAATCGTATCCGCCAGACGACGCAGGCTCGGAATCATTTCATCCTTGTCCGCACCGAACTCATTGACAAAGCCTTTGCCATCTGGAGTTACATACACACAAGCGGTAATAACCGCGCCTACACCACCGGAACGTTCACGGTAGTATGCCAGCTCCTCATCACTGACTTCACCATTTTCGTGGGAAGCAAAGTTAGTCATAGGTGCCATGGTAATACGGTTCTTCAACGTAACACCGGATGGCAGGGTAAAAGTTTCAAATAGAGACTTATATTTTGGGTTCATTCGTTCTCTCTCCTTCAGTTTAAATCAGATCAGATAATATAAGGCTGTTGAGCATGAAGCCGAATACGAATTCGATGCAGTTTTCCTTCCATAACGAACTTAAACTACTGTTGCTTACTTAAATACAGTGGTTGTAATAACCACAGTATAAAGATCCGCAACTATAAAGTCAAATCTATCCTTTCTGACCTTCTCTAAACTGTTCGAAAAAACTGAACCGCAGCTACTTATCACAAGCCACTGACAAAGCTTAATGGTTTCCGGCTGTGCTGTTCTTCTCCTCCCGGCGGGAAAACCAAGTCGCGAGCAACGAGCCGGAAATATTATGCCACACGCTAAAAATCGCACTCGGTACAGCAGCAATCGGGTTAAAGTGAGCTGCTGCAAGCGCAGCGCCCAGTCCGGAATTCTGCATTCCCGTTTCCAGCGTAACAGCTTTACGCTTGGAAAGATTCATACCGAATAGCTTGGCAAACCAATATCCAAGCAGGAACCCGATACCATTATGCAAAATAACCACACCAAAAATAATCGGACCTGTCTCCAAAATCTTTCCTTTGCTGCCTGCAACCACAATAGCCACGATGAGTACAATCGCCAGTGTTGATATGAGCGGCAGCGCCTGAACACTGGCTTCTGCCTGTTTGCGAAATAGCGACTTAACGATAACACCCAGCACTATGGGGACAATAACTACGATGAGAATATCCATGATCAGCGACTTCGCATCAATATTCATCCAACGTCCAGCAAGCAGGTTAATCATCGCCGGAGTAGCCAGTGGAGCAATCAGCGTCGACACCGAAGCAATCGACACGCCCAATGCCACGTCGCCTTTGGATAAGAGCGTCATTACGTTGGAGGCAGTTCCACTCGGACAACAGCCTACCAAAATGACACCTACCGCAATATCCGGTGGCAGCTGCAATACTAATGCCAATCCAAAGGCCAGAAACGGCATAATCAGATAATGCCCGACCACACCAATAGCCACATCCACTGGGCGCCGGAATACTTCACGAAAGTCAGCCGCAGATAAAGTTAATCCCATCCCAAACATGACAATGCCCAGAAATAACTGTATGTATCCTTTCAACCCTGTAAACGCCGCAGGAAAGAAAAATCCCAAGCATGCAAATAAAAGTACCCAGATGGAAAAGGTTCCTCCTACAAATTTCCCTACTTTCTCCAAGCCATTCATTCTACTTATCTCCTTACTTCCATATAAGTTGAATCCGAGAAATTTCAGCTTATATAGTGCTTAAAATTTTCACCATCGTACTACATATGACTGCATATACATACAACTTTTTATGATTATACTGGGATCAAGAAACTTTTTCCCGTTAGGACATATTCGAAAGCAAAGTGGGTATATTTATAATAGAAGTTGTGACCAGTCGGTCATTTTGGATCATCATTCGATGAGGAGGAGATATCCCTATGTCACGAAGCCATCCGTATAAATGGTGGAATATTATTGCATTTATCGCTGTCGTTCTCGTTAACATTCTGGCTTCTACACTTCCTATCGGCGGCAGAAGCACTGCTGCTGTATCCAACATGTACCCTACCTTGATCACACCAGCGGGTTACGCTTTTTCCATCTGGTCGGTCATCTACGTACTGCTCGCCTGCTTTGTCGTGTACCAAGCTACACTTACAGGGCAATCCAAGACAAGCGTTCAGTCCATCGGTATTTTTTTTATTCTAAGCTGTCTCTTCAATATCATCTGGATTTTCCTCTGGCAGTATGTATACGTAGAGCTGTGCGTCATCGTCATTATTCTATACTTGCTTTCCCTGAGCGTCGTATATGTACGTACCCGCACGCCGCAGCCAACCCTTGGAGAAATGTGGTTCGTCAAGCTACCATTCAGCCTCAACCTCGGTTGGGTATCCGTTGCTACTATTATCAACATTGCAGTGGCACTGGAAAAGAATGAATGGAGTGGCTGGGGACTCAGCGATACGACATGGGCGATCATTTTCCTGCTCATCGGCACCGCATTGGCGATCATGGTCAGCTTCCCTTATCGCGACAGCATTTATCCTCTCGTATTTGTATGGGCCTATGTCGCCATCGCCGTCGAGCATCCGAACAATGAAAATGTACGGCTAGCCGCATTGATCTTGGCGGCAATCATTCTGGTGTACGCGCTATGGCTATTCTTTGCCCGTAATCGAGACCGGGATTAAAGAAAACGAATATGATCTCTAGCAAGAACAAGCGAGTTTGGGTCTGAATCATCTAGCCCAAGCTCGCTTGCTTTGTTTATTCATTTTAACCATGTGATTAGGTATGGACTTTAAACAAATCTATAAGCTTGCTTGTCGAGTGATCTGCATTGATTTTCTTCATATTGATAATATAATCCGACCTTTTTTCATACAAACGAAGTATTATGTCGACAAATCGTTCAGATTCCAAACAAAACACATTAAATTTGAGCAAACGGGTGTCTCTATTTAATAGGGACACCCGTTTGCCATGCAAACTTTTATTTTATGAACGGATCTTTCAGATTATTCGCCCTTCAATGCAATGACTTCAATCTCTACCAGTGCATCCTTAGGCAGACGAGCTACCTCCACCGCACTGCGTGCTGGGTAGGGTTGTTCAAAGAAAGAACTGTACACCTCATTGACGCTGACAAAATCGTTCATGTCCTTCAGGAATACAGTCGCTTTCACAACCTGGTTCATGTTGCTGCCTGCCTCTTCCAGAATGGCTTGTACATTGCTCAAGGACAGGCGTGCCTGCTCCTGTACATCCTTACCAAACTCACCTGTTGTCGGATTCAGTCCAAGCTGTCCCGAAGTGTAAATAAACCCGCCTGCCTCTACCGCTTGGCTATAAGGGCCGATAGCACCGGGTGCTTTTTCAGTAGCAATTGTTTTTTTCATATGGGTTGGATTCTCCTTCCTGATACTGGTTCACCGTATTATAGCATGTGCAGTCCAAAGCCACTATTCCGTGCGACGGGTTAACGCACTTGATGAATTAGAGATTACGGTGGATGTGCCGCAACATACAAACCGCCAATAAAACACAAATAACGCCGCTGTTGTCCGAATCATCGGGCAACAGCGGCGTTATTGTCATTTTTAACTCTAGCTGTGGTTTTACACATTCTTATCAGGAGCCGTTCCTGTACCGGGTTCCTCATCATCGGATGTTAGTTCTGCTCCGATGACTCGAATGATGTCGTTCGGATAAATATGTACGCCGCTCGCCTGTGCGAGAGCAATTCGTACCATGGCGCGTGCGATGACCGGGGCCGGGATGGCGCGGTAGGAAGCGAGCTTGCCCGTCATCAGGCCGTCCAGTGCCTTCATGACAACAGCGGCAGCGGCTTCGCCCAAACGTCGTTCAGGTCTCGCGCCCAAAATCAGCGACGGACGGAACAAATGCAGCGCAGGCAATGCGACAGCAGCAAGCGCCTCTTCAGCCTCACCTTTGGTGCGATTATAAAACACGCGTGAGTCTGGATCGGCGCCCATCGCAGAGACCGCAAGCATCTGTACCGCTCCAGCTTCTTTGCCCAACTGGGCTGTCAGCACCGGGTAGTCTAGATCCACCTGACGGAACTGCTCCTTGGAGCCCGCCTTTTTCATCGTTGTCCCAAGGCAGCAAAAAACATCATTCACCCCTTCGAAGGCGAACGCCGCTTTCTGTGGCTGTCCCCAATCGATGAGCGTCTGCTCCAGCTTGGGATGCTTGATGTCCAATGGACGTCTGCCCATAACCATGACGCGGTTGTATTCCTTTTGCACCAGCAGCTCTCGTACAACATAACCCCCGACAAGCCCTGTTGCACCCACAACGACCGCTTTGCGTTCCATGATAGACCTCCTTTGTGCCATAGCGCTCCTGCTCCTACAATTGCGATTAGGTTAATTTAAAGGGTTGTTCGTCCGCCTCCTTGCTTTTGGACGGACACATCGGTAGGTACAGGGAAAATGTACTTCCCTTGCCCTCCTCACTCTCCAGACGGATAAACCCGCCCAACAAGCGGGAAAAATCACGGCTGATGGACAATCCCAACCCAGTTCCTCCATATTTACGATTAATGGAACCGTTCGCCTGCTGGAATGCCTCAAAAATAACATGCTGCTGAAGATTGGAAATGCCGATGCCCGTATCTTTTACAGCAAATACAACCCAATCTCCCTCTTGTCCCTTTCGATCTAGATGTTGTGTGCTTATTTCCAGCAATACACGTCCTTCATGAGTGAACTTAAAGGCATTGGACAATAGATTACGCAAAATTTGCTGTACGCGTTTGGAATCAGATCGAATTTCATTCGGTATAGGCTCATGCTCCTTCAAGCTGAATTCCAGATTTTTATCCTTCGCTGTGACTTCAAAATGCATCATCATCACCTGCGCAATCTCACGTACACTGACTGGCTCACTTACGATTTCCATGTGCCCAGCCTCAACCTTGGATAGGTCCAGAATGTCGTTGATCAATTGGAGCAAATCATGCCCGGAGGCATAAATTAGATCACTGTACTGGTCTAGCTCGTCCTCATCCAGCTCTTTTCCCTGCTCGTTGATAATTTGCGCCAGATTAATGATGCTGTTAAGAGGTGTACGTAACTCATGCGACATCGTTGCCATAAAATCCGATTTATATTGGGAAGCCATCATCAGTTGCTTGGCACGTTCCTCTAGAATGACCTTTGCCTTCTGCAACTCATCTCGCTGCTCTGATAACAACTCATTCGCCTGCTTAATCTGATGATTCCGCTGCTGCTCCATCTGAAAGTCACGTAAAATCAGAGCAAATAAAAAACTGAGAACGATGCCGATAGGCAGTGTAAGAGGAACAACCTCCGCTACATAATAGCGCCAGGGAATGACGCCTAGACAGGCAATATTTAACGTATTTACGATATTAACCGCTAAAATGGTTACCGATGCCTTAATAATCAAACGCCAGGTGGAACGGCGCATCCAGTAATTCAATCCAGCGCACAGGACGCCCAGAATGCTCATATTCAAAAAGCCGACCCACGCCGCCATATGCAGGCCGAAGGTAAATCTCGTAAGTCCGATTGCGACCCCAATAATAATAAGCGTATAAGAGCGGGGATACACCAACGCCGCGATAATCAGCGGTACGAAACGCAGATCAAAAATAACTGTTTCACTAAAGTTAAAACCAAAGCAAGAGCTGACCCATCCGCCAAATATCACTAGCAGCACCGAGCTGACATATTTGAACCGCGAAGAGGTACGACTCAGACCATATTTATAAATCACGTTCGCCACATAGGCAACGGCAATCAGCATCCCTAAATTCATTAAAAACATCATTGAAAATTGCATGGACTCACACTCCCATAGCGCAAAAAATTGGATGCCAGGCCTATGTTAACCGCGTTTGCCTTTCTTGTACATCATAACATGAAGCCCCATCTTTCGACATGTCAAAAGATCTTATATCCGTATATAAAAAAAGCGAACCTCAATGGCTCGCCCTAGTGCTGATACCTATAGAGTCAGCTTGTGATGCCTTTGTTCCGGCGCCACTCTTTGACAAATAATTCGGCAAAATAAGGGTCCCATTGGGTTCCCTTTCCCTCTTCCAATATCATAACCGCCTTCTCTTCCTTCATACCTTGCCGATAGGGACGATCAGACGTCATCGCATCATAAGCATCCGCTACAGCAATGATTCGCCCAAATAAGGGGATATCTTCCCCAGCGAGCTGGTCAGGGTATCCCTTGCCATCATAACGCTCATGGTGCGAGCGCACGCCGGGCAAATAAGGGGCCATAGCATAAGCCGGCTCAACTTGCCGGAGAATGCTTTCTCCCATAACCGGGTGCATTTTAATCTGATCAAACTCCTCGTCCGTCAGCTTGCCGTCCTTGAGCAGCACAGCGTCAGCCACGCCGATTTTACCGATATCATGCAGCAAGGCTGTTTTGCGCAGCAAGTCGAGGTCCGACTCATTCAAACCTCCCTTGCGCCCAATAAGTACGGAATATTCAGCTACACGCAAAGAATGTCCTGCGGTATAGGCATCTCGCGCATCCAGTGCTGCCGCCAAGGTGGCGAAGTAACTGTCCAATAGCTGACCGTTCTTTTCTTCCCGTTCCTTCAGGCCCTCGATCATCATGTTAAATCCTTCGACCAGCTCCGCAAATTCGTCTGAATACAAATCGCTGGCATTACTGTTCAGACGGCCTTCCTTCACTTCATTCATTTTTTCCAGCAGATGGTGGATCGGCTGTTCGATCTCACGGGTCAGCAACCTGCCGCCCAGATAAGCAAAGGCTACACCAAAAATTAAAATCGTACCCGCCCAAGCCCAATAGGAGGTAGAATCCGTCGCCTCCAAACGTTCCAGGCGAATCTGTGTAGCTAAACAAAATAAAAATAAAGGAAAAGCACCAATGAGCGTCGCGCTTAACTGAAATTTATGCCGAAGCGATAGCAGGACTCGTCCTCGCAGGGACAGGTTTAATCCATATTGCTGGTAGGTTCGATCACGAATTTCCTCCAGAAGCGGTTTGATTGCTCTCATGGTCAGGAAAAATTCAACCAGTGCGTGCATGGAAGCGACCAAACAAGCTCCTATACAGGCGATTCCTACATAATAAAAGGGAAAAGTAAGTTGTCCAGTATGTATCATCCATAACGAAATAACGGTAGCCGGGATAGAGAAGCCTAACAAATGCGGTCCAACAATACGTAAAACTGACAAATTAGGCAGATGATGAACCCGGATATACACCGCTTCTACATCCTTGAGCGTTTCCTGGTTACCTAGAAAAAAACGATGAACGGGTCTCAAATGCATTCGAAACACTATGGTTTCACAAGCAATCATAATAACGCTGGAAAATGCAATAATTTTAACAAGACCCAGAATTTCATAGTGGGCTACATTTAACGTGGAAAATACAAAAATCATACCTACCAACAATACAGCGATAAACGAACCTATAATATAGTTCAGGATAACATGCTGAATAAAGCGCTTATAGGTCGGCAAATTGCTACCCCTCTTTTCATCCGTACACTCTAAAATATCTTGTGTATTCAATATCGGAGTCCAACCATCAAAAGTTTACCTTCTTGCTCGAGCATTTTACATAAATACGAGGACGGCTTTTAATCTGCAATTTATAGATGGAAAATCATCTTATTCTTAATTAAGAAACTCGCGAGGGAAGGACATTTTAGCCAACATTTTTTCCAGTCTATCATCAAAAATTCAAAAATGACTTGTGTTTTATAATCATTCTTGCTATACTATTAGAATATGTATTAACCCCATAAGATTCCACGCAACAAGCTATTACTCCTAATCACCGTATGGAGCTTCTCCAAATTTTATGTATAACCCTAATGTAGAATTTTGAGCTTTTGCCGAAGATTTTCACATTCACACTGGCGCGGTCATCGGAGCCGCAAGGACGAAAGAGAGGTAGGGCTTTTGTCGTTTGGAAAATGAACAGTGGAATCACACTGCCCCTTATGAACATGCTGACCATATAATGCAAGGTAGCAGGGGTTGAATATATATTATGCCATCAAACGATGAAGTTTGAGCAGGCCGTGCAGTATATGCAAACTGCACCATCCTCCGGATGATCCCCGGGGGATTTTTCATATACGGAAAGCATTTCTATGAACAAAAAAGTGGCCCTGCCGATACATCGGCAGGGCCTATAGCTTGATCAAAAAGGGGTTAATAGGGTCATTATAGTTTCGCTTTCTTAAAACTAAATGATATGCACCTTAAAAACTCATTAATTTTCCAGTTTTATATACCTTCTAATAATTCGTCCAATATTCTGTACCATCGGGCGGCATCGTTTGCGTAGTGGAACGTCTTGTTTCCGCTTGGGTGCGCCTTTGGGTCGAGGGACGTTCCCACCCTTCCAGTAAAACAACATGCTGGGTACCCGAATTGTTATCCCAAGTAATGTATCGCTCCTGCTCCATATGTCGCAAGGCGGCTGTAATTTCAGCGTCTCGCTTGCCTGTTTTTACGGTCAATTCCGCCATTGTGGGCATGTGGCGATGCTGGGCGAAATAATTATACAAAATACGTAGCAGCTTTCGTTCCAAATCTGGCAACATCGTCTTCCCTCCTACAAAGAACATGCGTTCCCATTATAACATATAAAAATGCACCCTCCTACTGGAAGATGCATTCGGGCTTGTATGCCCATGTTGAATTTAGTTTTTTTCCTTCTCCTGACGACCAATAGAGCGCAACCACCAGGCGATTCCACCCACACTTCCAAGTGCCAGAACCGTTAAGAAAATAATATAGAACAAATGAAATGCACGATCACTCATGGCAATCGCCTCCTTACTTTATGTATACACTTTCCAGCTAAGCCTGTAAACCTCTTTTTAGTCCCACATTCTAATTTTCCCCAAGCACTCGACAATAGATACTTGCTTGAGATCCATCGGTACATACTAACTCAAAGTGGTTAATACCAAATATGAGACAGACCAAGGAGGTTATTGAATATGAAATTCCTATTGATCGTGATCATCGTCGTGCTGATCGTTGTGTTGCTTATGAGAAGACGCAGATAAGCAGAGACATCCTCCATCGTTATACAAAAAAAGGCTTTCGGCACATCACCGAAAGCCTTTATCCATCTGAGGTTAAGGCTAAATTACGCCTTGTTCTTCTTGTTATATTTAATAAAAGCAATTACAAGCGCTACAGCAAACAATATTCCGCTGACCACCCATGTTGTCAGAAATGCCATACCCAAACCGACATTAGACCCCATCGTTGGGTGATTCATGGCAGTAAACACTGATCCCTGCATCATAAATATGGTACAGAACAAAACAACGGGCGCTAAAATAATCGTGCTTGCTGTCTTCCGAGTACCAGATACTGCGATCACGCACAGAGCGGAAATCACCAATATCACCCAATATATAACTGCTTCCCAAATCACTGAAGTGCCCACCTGTTCAACCTCATTTCTATCCATTCGTATATACCTCTTCTATTGTAACAGACGTCACACAGTGAACCAAGCCATAATTTGATCAGAAGAGGGGTAAACCCTGCGGATAACGTAAATAATGTACAGTAGCGATCCTACACCAAAGACATGAAAGGAAATGATCCCATGAGAAGTGCAAGTCCTTTTGTCATTGTAAACGATGTGCAGCAGTCCATTGATTATTACCAATCGGTGTTAGGTGGGAAAATCAAAGTGCTAAACAAGCAGGAAGGCAGACTCTTGCACGCGGAACTTCACCTGGGTAGCAGTCATATCCATTTTTCAGATTCCTACGGTAAACCGCTCAAAGCGCAGCATGTCCAAATCATTCTCGACTGTGAAAGTGAGGACGAGCTTAAGCAAGCTTACCACGCACTAGCAGAAAAGGGTACCGTTACCGTGGAGCTACAAGATACTTTCTTTGGTGCGCTGCACGGCGAAGTAACGGATCACCTCAACCAGATTGGATGGGTGATGAACTATTTTAAGAGATGATCACGTTCAGCCATAATCGAATACGTCTTATAGCCACCATCAACGTTCCTCACCCGATAACCGTATTGAGTCAAAATTCTGGCCGCAATATAGCCTCGCAGACCGACTTGGCAGGATACCGCGATCTCCAGATTACTAGGGATTTCTGCCATCCGCTCTCTAATCTCGGCCAGAGGAATATGAATTGAACCAGGGATGGCTCCTGCCTGAAGCTCTATCGCATCCCTAACATCAATAATAAGACCACCCTTGCGGTGAAAATCATCAACTTCATGCCACTGTATCGTTTGGACCAGCCCATCCATGATATTCGAAGCCACGTAACCCGCCATATTCACAGGGTCTTTTGCTGAAGAATAGGGAGGTGCGTAAGCAAGTTCAATATCAGCCAGCTCACGGACGTTCAAATGACCACGAATAGCCGTCGCAATCACATCAATCCTTTTGTCTGCTCCATCAGCTCCAACAGCCTGCGCCCCATAGATCATCCCGTTCTCAGGATTAAAGAGCAGCTTCATAGCAATGGGTGATGCGCCAGGGTAATAGCCGGCATGCGAACCAGGATGAATATGAACAGCCTGATAAGGAACGCCCAGCCGCTGTAATGTTTTTTCATTATTACCTGTAGAAGCTGAAGTCAATGCAAAGGTCTTAATTACGGATGTTCCAAGCGCCCCATCATAAGAAATGGCTTGACCGTTAATATGATCCGCTACCAAACGCCCCTGACGATTGGCTCCCCAAGCTAGTGATACCATCGTTGCAAACCCATGATTGCGGTCTTTGACCTGGATGGCATCCCCCACCGCATAAATGGCCGGATCGCTGGTTTGCAGTTGGGCGTTGACCTGAATGGCGCCGCGAAAACCAAGTTCCAATCCGCTTTGCTTGGCCAACTCATTTTCAGGAACAACACCGATCGCCAGAATAACCATGTCCGTCTGAAGCACACCCCCGGAGGTCAAACGAAGCCGTGTACCCTGCTCTTCCAAAGCCGTGACTCCTTCCTCTAAACGCACCTCCACCCCGTTCAGCCTCATATGCTGTTCTACCCATTTGGCCATTTCAGGGTCCAGCGGATTCAATAATTGTTGACCCATATCAATAATAGTTACTGCAAGTCCACGCTCCCGCAAATTCTCGGCCATCTCCAGCCCAATAAATCCGGCCCCGATCACCGTGACATGCTGGGGATGTCTTTCATCTACATATGCCTTAATAACGTCCGTGTCATGAATGTTTCTTAATGTAAATACATTCACAGCTTCATGTAATCCGGGAATGTCCGGTATCATCGGTTTGGCTCCCGGCGACAATACCACAATATCGTACGGCTGCTCATCTGTTTCCCCTGTAATCATATCGCGGAAGCGGACGAGCTTCTGCTCGCGGTCTATTTGTATCACTTCTTTCAGTACCCTCACATCTATATTAAAACGGTCTCTTATCCCTTGAGGCGTCTGGAGAAACAGCTTCTCCCGCGCATGGATTGTCCCGCCAATATAGTAGGGAAGGCCACAGTTCGCAAAAGAAACATGCTCTCCGCGTTCAAACAGAATAATCTCGTCTTCCTCATTCCATCTACGCAATCTCGCAGCAGCAGAAGCTCCACCTGCTACCCCGCCAATAATAACTATTTTCCTACCCATTTCTTCCCCTCCTCATATACCCTACGGGGTATAATATATACCTATGGGGGTATGATGTCAACACGCAAAAAAAGACGGAGGTTGCCCCCCGCCTGATCAAACTCTGGACGAATACTGATCTGGGTCGGAAAATCACTTGCGATGCTACACGATTGCTCTGTCACACTTAGTCTAAGAAGGGTCTACTGCTACTACTGCTGGCTGGCCGCGATCGCCTGCTCCAGATCGTACAAAATATCGTCTATCGCTTCTGTCCCGACAGATAGGCGTAACAGCTCTGGTTTGACTCCGGCAGCGACCTGTTCTTCCACATTCAACTGCTGGTGTGTTGTGCTTGCCGGGTGAATAATTAAAGACTTGGAATCACCCACATTCGCCAAATGAGAAAATAGCTTTACATTCGCAATTAGCTTGCTTCCCGCTTGGCTTCCACCTTTAATACCGAAGGTCAGAATCGCTCCCTGTCCCTTTGGCAAGTATTTCTGAGCTAATTCGTAGGACGGGTGGCTTGGCAGCCCGGTGTAGCTGACCCACTCCACATCCTTGTGGCCTTCGAGATATTGCGCTACCTTCAACGCATTTTGACTATGTCTTTCCAGCCGCAAATGAAGTGTCTCCAAGCCCTGAAGCAGCAGCCATGAATTAAACGGAGAAATCGCCGCTCCCAAGTCCCGCAGCAATTGGACCCGTGCCTTGATAATATATGCGATAGGCCCCACCGCCTCGGTGTAAACAACTCCGTGGTAGCTCGGGTCCGGCTCAGTCAGTCCTGGGAAACGACCACTCGCTTTCCAGTCAAACTTGCCGCTGTCCACGATCACCCCACCAATAGACGTGCCGTGCCCGCCAATAAACTTCGTTGCAGAATGCACAACAATGTCCGCTCCGTATTCGATAGGACGCAACAAGTAAGGACTTGGGAACGTATTATCCACAATCAGCGGAATACCATATTCGTGCGCAATCGCCGCTACAGCTTCCACATCCAGCACATTGCCCTGTGGGTTGCCAATCGTTTCGGCAAATAATGCCTTCGTCTTATCTGTAATGGCTTTGCGGAAGTTCTCTGGGTCATCCGAATCGACAAAATGTACTTTAATGCCCAATTTCGGCAGTGTTGTAGAAAATAGATTATATGTACCGCCATACAGACTGGAGGCCGACACAATTTCATCCCCAGCTCCCGCAATATTCAGGATGGAGAAGGAAATGGCCGCCGCTCCCGAAGCCGTTGCCAACGCGCCAGCCCCGCCTTCCAACGCGGCGATCCGTTGCTCGAATACATCCGTGGTCGGATTCATCAGACGCGTATAAATGTTGCCGAATTCTTTCAGCGAGAACAAATCAGCCGCATGCTCCGCATCCCGAAATCCATATGAAGTGGTTTGATACAACGGAACGGCGCGGGCAAAGGTAGTAGGATCAATTTGTTGTCCGGCATGGACAGCGAGAGTTTCGAATGACAGCTTGCGTTCTTCTGACATGATTATTCCTCCCTTGTTATACGTGCTGTATGAATCGTCTCTTCCTGTATGCGTACTCATGGATGATTTTTCAATCATTCTCGCACAAAAAGAGCGATTTGGGAAGATAATTCTCATTATTCAGGTAGGATATTATAATTTTATTGAAATATCAGGTTTCAGATCGGAATGTTTTGCCCAAATGCTCACCCAGACCAAAGTAATGACGGAAATTATAGATGAGTGGGCTCCACTTTGTCGGATCAATATGGTTCTCACCGAGGATGATATCCTGATGAACATGCACCTGGATGGCTTGAGTTTCGACGATCGCAAAATAAGGAGAATGGTCAGGAATTCTTACATCCTTCACCTTGGCTTCAATTTGAATAGGGCACTCCCTGATTCGGGCGGGCTTGACCCTATTCGAGTCAATCGAAGTTAGTCCGCTGATCTCATACTTATCTTTATGGTGCATAAATCCATTTTCCTTTTTTTCCGCTGGAACAGGATTCTTGCCTGTATAAGGAGCCAAACGTTCTACATTTTCCCACATCGAAGGCCCCGGGACGTTGATTACACATTCAGGATGCCGCTTCATATTTTCAAATGCTTTCCCACCAATTCCAATACCTAGTACCACACAATCTCCTAATGCCCACGAGGAGGAAATGGGGCTAATATTGGTCGTTCCATCCTCATTCAGCGTATTGAGTAAAATTACAGGGGTTCCGTAATATAAAATGCTAGGGTTAATCGTTATAACGTCTGGGCTATGATTCATCTCATTCATCTGATGTATTGGGTTCATCATCTCTTCTCCTTCTATTCAAATCTACCTCCCTATTGTAAAATATAAATATTTCAACCTTCATCGAAGTATGGATTACAAAGGGGGATAATCGTGCCATGAGTACCAAGTCAAATGTAGCCATGATTGCTTCTCTTGTTAGCGAGCCTTCCCGTGCAGCTATACTCACCGCTTTATTAGACGGCAGGTTCCACACGGCAAGTGAATTGGCCCATATGGCAGGCATCAAACCGCAAACAGCCAGCTTCCATCTGGCTAAAATGACCGAGGCACAAGTCGTTACCGCGGAAAAACAGGGGCGGCACCGTTACTTTGGCATTCAAGACCCCGAAGTTGCCCAGGTGATGGAGTCACTTTTATCCATAGCTCCACCTGTCCCAATCAAGTCATTCACACATGCCTCCGAAAACGAGGCCCTACGGTTGGCAAGAACTTGCTACGACCATGTTGCCGGTCAATTAGGCGTGCAGCTCATGAGTTTTTTCATTCAAAAGGGGATTCTTTTCGAAGATCAGGACGGGCTTCATATCACGGAACCAGGAGAGGCTTTCTTCACTGACTTTAAGATTGATCTAAAAAAAACAAGACAAAAGCGCCGCTCCTTCTCACATAAATGCCTGGATTGGAGTGAACGACGCCATCACCTTGCAGGTGCTTTAGGAAGTGCTGTTCTAGACAGATTATTCGAATTACATTGGATCGAGCGTCTGCCCACAACCCGAGCGATACGTATTACAGCCGATGGTAAAAGAGGTTTTAAAGAGATATTTTCGATAGAAGTCGACTAGATCATCATAGTTCTAGTCCTTCTCTTATTCCGCATTGGATTTTATGACTGGAGACAAGGCCAGTTGTTTTCTCGTCGTTGGACGGACATAGGCATAATTGTTCAACCGATCATTGATCATTACTATCATCTAACCAAGTGAAGCTGTTCATTGATCAACCTTCCTTGAAGAACTCTACCATTTCTTTAAATGATTGCTGAGCTGAGTGTACGTTATATCGGGGAGAGTACGGGTCACTGAATCCGTGCTGTCCACTGAATTGATGTACCCGGATATTACGGTTGTCTAAAGTTGAAATGAGCTCATCCACATTAAATGATGGTTCTTCCTGTGGGAAAAAAAGCAGTACTGGACCATGTGGAGTTACTTCTAAATAATTTCTAATACGAGAGCCATAGTATCCTACGATTCCATCAACATACTTTTCTTTACTACACAGCCAGGCAATCGTTGCCCCTATGCTAAATCCGACGATAAATACCTTTTTATAACGAGCTCGAATACTTAATAATAAACTTTCGATATGATAGAAAGCGCGGTCAAATCCTATATTATCCATAAAATTGGTGTAGGCAGTTTCCTCTTGCGAATAGTCATAAGGCGTTTCCTTGCCTAGTAAATTTGGACAAATGACGTCATAACCCTGATCTGATAATAGGCTACAAAAATTTTGTATATGCTGGTTAATCCCATAAATCTCATGCAGCACAACAATTAGGGTGTCCGACTTTTTATCTATGCTTATCATGTTGTCCCCTTAACCAGGATTGGATATGGGAAAATAATTCATCCGGATACGCGTATTTATACTTAGCTGCCACTTCCGAGGATAATCGTTTGAACAACTCAAAGGATACGACCAGTGCTTCCCAACTATGATTGGGATCATATTCCCCAAAAGATTTTTTCAAATCAGCAACGACATCTTGATCAGCCCATTCATTTATGAATTTCCCTGCATGCCAAGTATCATATTCCGATCCATGTACAGCTTTTGCATGCCACTCTATCATTTGCAGCAATAATTGTTTACAGTCCATATCTCTTTGCTTAGCTACCCACAGATCATTGCGCAAAATTTGTTTAGCCACATAGAGAGAGGCGAAGCAATACATGTTAACAACCTGTAGATAAGCACCTTCAGATATCGGAGGAGTATACGGGATCGTTGTGGATTGAGGGATGATGTGGTTTCCATTTCCCGTCTTATCGAGCAGCATCCTGACCCCCCGCTGAAATCCTTCAGGAATACGTCCATTTTTGATTATATGATCCAGATCAGAGGTATGACGGAATAGAAAATCAACCTCAGCCCCTTGGTCAAAGAGAACGAGTTTTTCCGGATCTCCTTTTGCCGTTCGAAACATAAAGCTGGTCCAAACCTTGCCGATGCTTAACAACCATTGATCATTTTGAAGATAGTAATCTGGATTCGTTGAAAAGACCACTACATCCAAGTCAGAAAACTCATCAAAAGGTTTGTCCTCTCTTGCCCGGGACCCAACGATATAAACCGCAATAATTTCCTCATTAGAGATTCCCCATTCGGATATACGCTCCTCAAGCACTTCGTAAGCATTATTCATTACAATATATCCTCCTTTTTTAGAAAACATTATATCCAATCCAATAATTACGGTATATATTTTTAGTTAACATTCAAAGGAATGCTGCCTGATATACACCAATCATCAAATCAATTTCCCAATCTTCAGCCTGTGATATAATTCTTTCAATATTACAGTTTGGAAGGATGGTGCAGATGTCGGAGCAGCAAGTATATATCCGGTTCTCTGAGGAGACGGACGCCGCAGAATTGACAGCAATGTACAAGCGCAATCGGGAATTCTTTGAAAAGTTTTCGCCAAGCAACCAAGAGAAGTACTATACGGAGGAGCACCAGCTCCAGACGATTATTAAGAGCAAGACCGACATGATGGAGGATCGGAAATATTCCTTTGTGGTATGCCACAAGGAGGACGACCGGATTATAGGCAGCATAGGTCTATCTTTTGTGGTGAGAGGACCGCTTCAGAGCTGTATGATCGGATACAGCCTAGACCAAGCATATAACGGCAAGGGTTATACGACGGAGGCGGTGAAGCAGGTGGTTCGCTATGCTTTCGATGAGCTAAAGTTTCACCGGATCTTCGGGGAAGCCTCTCCTCGGAATCCAGGATCCATCCGTGTGCTTGAGAAGGCTGGCTTTCACAAAGAAGGCATCTCTCGAAGCAACGTAAAGATCAACGGAAAGTGGGAGGATCACCAGGTACTGGCGATTATAAATCCGTCTGAGGATATCTAGTTTAAAAGGAGGGTATTATGAAGTATCAATCAATCAAACTGCATGAAAAGTTATCTAAATTTAGTGATCATTGGTCTCCGAAAGTTATTGGTGAAATGAATGACTATCAATTTAAATTGGTGAAAATAGTTGGGGATTTTGTATGGCACGATCATCAAGATACCGACGAGGTCTTTTTTGTACTTGAAGGCGAGATGTTCATTGATTTTAGAGATGGACGGGTACAGGTTTCTCAGGGAGAAATGTTTATTGTACCTAAGGGAGTCGAACACAAGCCTTTCGCACATGAAGAGTGCCATATCATGCTAGTAGAGCCGAGAGGTGTAGTAAATACTGGAGGAGCGGAGTCAGAATTAACGGCAGTCAATGATATTTGGATTTAAATATATAACAATAATTAGAAGATAGTGAACAAGAGAAATTGAGGCTGCTCGAAAATGGAGCCGTATACACTCGGCAGCTGTGACATATTGGATTTTCTATGTACTCATACACGTTAGTTGGATGGCAACAGCGGCTGTCTAAGACTTTATTTTTTAAGTCTTGGTCTGCCGCTGTTTTGATTTTTTGGTTCAGTCTAAAGCTTTATTTCCACTGGATATTTTACAGAAACTGTACTCTTTTTACTGGGCTCTCTCAGTGCATGATTTCTCTCTTGTTCACCTTAACACCTGATAAGGATTGATCAAACATATCGAGAATAAAAAGGAACCTCTCCGCTTCACGAAATACATGATCGGCCAATAAAGGATGGATAATGCTTTTTATTCGGCACTCGTCGATTAAATCACGCGCTGTTTTCTTAAAATCTCGCAAGGACTTCACAGAGACACGGTTCTCATCAACAAATTGACTCAGGAGTGGAACGGTTTGTGACTGTGGCCGCATATGACTTAAATCAATCGCTTGAAACATCAGCATATCAAAATCATTACTAAACTCCCTAGCTTGTTCAACCAGTTTACGCTCGGATGGATCAAGCAAATGTCCTATAAATTTTGCGTGATCAGCCATGATTTTTAAGAAAAATACATTTTCATCAATAATTGCATCGGGTAATGGTTCAAGCTTCCCTGAATTGAGTTCTCCTAAACGGTTTCTGAAATAATTGGCTTCCCGGCTTACGTGATCTACCAGTAAGGGAAAATTGGTTTGCCCAGGAAGCTTGCATTGTAATATAAGGCCCAATACCATTCTCTTAAATGCCCAAATATTCGTCGCCGCATTCTGAACTTCCGTATTAAACTCTTTGATTGTATAAGGATCTGTCTCGGTATTAAATTCATGCGACCTTTTCTCAATATCCTCAAAAATGGCGTAGAACCGATTGGCTTCTGTTTTAAGTTGAGTATCTTCCGCTCGAAAACCTAACCCCAGAAAAAAGGAATGCTCCTTCATAATTCTGGACCAAAATCGTATTTCATCTAATGAGCGTGAAACGAATGCATCCAATCATATCCCTCCTCTATGTGAGCAAAAAAGCACTTACTTAGTCATATGGGATATGCCTCGTCATTATGAATATCGAATCCCACGCCTCATACAATCTAATTCCGAAGTTGAGCTATTGTGACTCGTAACTCTGTTGCCTTATTTATGTACGTGAAATATTTCTCTATACTGGCTATTGACCGTCGGAGTTATTAGTCATTCTGGGTCCTCTCCTGATACTAGGTCTATTCGAAATTCAAGCTGGTCTCGCATAAAAATTTTACCCGCTATCTTAACTGATTCTGGCTTAACCTCCTCTACTACTCCCCCATATTCCTCAAATGTCACACGCAATTCCTCATCAACGGATACAACGTATACATGTGCCTGGACCAAAGCAGCTCCAAACAACTCCATGTCTGTCCTCATTAATTTATATGTGCGTTTCACGATGATCACCTCAAATATTCCATTCGGTGAACCACATGTAGACTCCTTCTGCTTTAAACATTTCTGTGTATGTATCATATATCCATTGTTTGTTACGAGGTTTAACCGGATGTTTCTTCGAAACCTCCAATCTAATGACTAGTGCCTTTATACTTTCGACGACCTACGTTCCTCTGGAAAAAATTAAATTCCATAATAATACTCATATTTGAATATATATCATTTAATATTTGGACAATTCTCCCAATCTAATTCTATAATTCACTTGTTATTACATATATTTAGGAGGAAGTCATGAACAATATTATATTCAAAAAACTAGGAACAATAGTGTTAGCCCTTCTCATTGGAGCTTCAGTGTTCTCATTGTTCCCTACCGTTACAAAAGCAGAGACTGCAAATGTGACTTGGAAAAACGGATCTGTAGTAACTTCTCTTGGGGAAGTAGGAGCAAGCGACAAAGCAACAGTGGGAAAAACAAAAGGAAAATGGTATTGGGAAGTAAAGGTTAGCCACAGTATTTCATTAGTAGGAATAACAGGTGAATCTGGTCCGAAATATCAAGCATACTACGGTTATAGTGGTGAAATTATAAATAAAATTACATCAGACGTACGAACAGCTTATGGTCCTATGTTTGGACTTAATGATGTTATCGGTGTTGCACTGGACTTAGATAACGATAAAATTGTTTGGTACAAGAATGGCGTTTCCCTGGGAGCCAACACCGTTAAACCATCTGAACTAGAAGGAACACAGGTTTTCCCGATGGTCGCGAATGGAACTGGTGGAAAAATGACTTACGAAGCTAATTTCGGAGCAAGCGATTTTAAATATCCAGTTCCTGAAGGATTTTTGCCTTACCAAGATTCAGGTACATCTACAACACCAGACCCATCTACAAAGCCTGATCCGTCTACAACACCTGATCCATCTACAAAGCCTGATCCGTCTACAAAGCCTGATCCGTCTACAACACCTGATCCGTCTACAAAGCCTGACCCGTCTACAAAGCCTGATCCGTCTACAACACCAGACCCGTCAGATACCGATGGGGCCTCCCAACCAACTGGTGACCGCGCCATTCTGACTGTAACGATGGACAATGGGTTTGATAAAGAATTCGATTTGAGTAAAAAAGAACTCAATGCCTTCATCGCGTGGTATGACGCTAAAGATGCTGGTAGAGGTACTTCATTCTTTGCTATTGACAAGCACAATAACAACAAAGGTCCATTCAGCAATCGCAAAGACTACGTAATCTTTAACAAAATTCTCACATTTGAAGTAAGCGAATATTCAACTAAATAAACATGATGAAGGACTTCATATCGGCTAACATGCCAGTGAGGTCCTTCTTTACATTAACTCTAATCTTGAAATCACGCCTAAACTGCTGTACTGGACGATACATTTTTTCTAGACTAAAGGTTTGCAAATCGTTTTATTTCAACAAAAAAGCACAGCTTCCAAAAAGCCTGGAAGCTGTGCTTTGCTTATGTATTCAACACTAATATTCGATAATAAAGGTAACAAGATAAAATGAGCAACTACCTCAACCGATGAGGATACTCACAGGAGAATTCGTCATGTTAAAAAAAATTCTATCCATTGCTCTACTTTCTGTAGCTCTAACAGCTTGTGGAAGCAATTTTAAGGAAACAACGACAAGGTCTGGGTCTTCAAGTACATCCTTTGCTACTGAACAAACAGTAAGCAATGAAAATACTGCTCAGCAAGCTTCTACAAATGAGGTCACAGATAAAGAATATTTATTTGCTGAATTCTTGAAAGATGGAACACCCGTGTTAACAGAAGATCAAGCTTCTATGGAACAAACCTCTTATGACTTCATTGCTAAAAACAGTGACTTATTTCCTTCCACAGATAAAAGCAAAGTCATTAATCTAGTAGATAAATCCGTAACAACAAAACACTTAAATAAAAATCTGAACTTATACTTAAACAAATTTGTAAAAATAAGCGGGGATGTAATAGATATAGAAGAAGATAACATTCCTATAGGGACAACGGCTATCGTTTATATTAGTGATGAAAATGATAATACAGTAATGGCAGTTTATCCGGGAGCAAGTGGAGAAATTTTTGAAGGAGACGTTGCTACAGTTATTGGAGTTCCTATCGCTAATTTTTCATATGAAAATGTTTCAGGTGGCTATACGAATACTACATTGTTAGCAGCTTCTTTTCTCAGTAAGGAAAATCAATAAATTTTAGTGTGCTTGGCAGCGTCTATAGCGCTCACTTAAAATTTTTCAGGAAACTGGTAGTGTCAAAACCAAAAGGTTGCCGATATTTTGAACGCGAAAGAGAAACTAGCCATCATTGCAGAGATCAAAAGTGGTGTCTTAATCTTTATTTTCCGTCTAAAGACATAGTTCGAATAAAAACAATCCCCTCCGGCCAAGTATGGTTAGCGGGGATTGTTAAGTTGTTTTTGAGTTGTATTTACGATTATCTTTTCTTGTGGTTTTCAGGCTCGCGACGTTTTAAACCTGCCAATCCAACTAACCCCAAAAGACCAAGCCATCCCCAATTATCATTATCATTATCGTCATCATTATTATTAGTAGTCAGCATTTGTGTTCTACCATTGTCGTTTGTGCCCATATTGTTTTGACTGTTTTCAGCAAATGCTACTGCCGCTCCAAAGCTTGAAATCATTAATGCAACAACAACCATTATCTTCATTTTTTTCAACATACCTAAACCACTCCTTTAAATTTGTGTTTACAATCAATTTTTTAATGTATTTAGCATGCCCAGTAGAACTTATTTCTTATACACACATTAAATCTTAACTACTGGGAATCATAAATTTGTACATCATTAAAATTAAAAAAGGAGTGGTTTTTATAATGGGTATCCTAAGCGGGAATCCAAAAGACGAGCCCATGCATTACGGAGAAGTTTATAGTGTGTGGCAGTTTTCAGCGTTAGCGAAAGGCAGCGTTTCATTTTACCAAGCATGCTTAAACCACGCAGGAGACAAAGAGCTCAAAAAAGTACTGGATGATCTTATTGATCAAGCTAAACTAGAAATCCAAGAATGCGACGCAATGCTAACTGATAATGGGATTGCCCCAGCTCCTATTTTGCCTGAAAGACCCCCTGTGAAACTTGAGGATATCCCGGTTGGTGCAAGGTTTACTGATCCCGAAATTGCAGCTAAAATCGCATTAGATACCTCTGTGGGATTGACGTCTTGTAGCCAAGCTATGGGTCAATCCATTAGAGAAGACATCGGTGCTTTATTTGCGAAATATCATCTAACTAAGACTGCTTTGGGAGTCCGTATTCTAAAAATGAACAAAGAAAAGGGTTGGCTAATACCTCCCCCTCTTCAATTAAAAAGACCTGAACCAGTTAAAGCCTAAAATTCCAGCATAATTCTTCAACACACTGTTCCTTAGATCGTTCAACAAAAATCCCCGCCGACCAGTTAAGGTTTGCGGGGATTTGCTTTACTTACTTTTAAGCGCCTCCGATGGTAACGTAAGGTTGAATACTATTGTGGTGGTTAAGGGCTTGATCCGGCACAGTAACAATAAACAAAAAGCTAGCCGCGATGATCAGCAGTACCATTTTTCCAACATTGGTCATCAACACCTTTTCAATAAAATTTAAAAATGCTGCTTTGGTTTCAGGAACTGCATAATCCCGAAAATGTAAAAATAAACCCATACAGTTTATAAAATAAGTCTCATTATTTAGTGTATGATAACCTAGTCCCGTAGTGTAGAATTATCCGCCCCATAAATATAGTTATCTTGTTCTAAAGCAAGCAGCCTAATTTTTATGTCCTCTGTGCGCCTCCCCGTCTTTATCTCCAGATCCTTAATAGCTGGCATCTTACGCGGCCTGCTGAAAGCTAGTAGACTGAACGGCGACGTTAAGCTAACGAGCGGGACAGTTCCAGAGGAATACAAGCATTTAGGAAGTTGGCAGAACAATCGTCAACAACTAAGAAATTTATAAAATTATGCTACTCAAGTCTCAAGACCTATTCACCAAATAATTTTAAAATTGAATAGATTGTTCACAATCAACATTGATATGCGGCGAAGAGGGAATTTAATCGACCAGAAGATGTCAGTTGTTCTCTCCCTAATATCTTACAAAAGAAAAGCACGTTAAATTACTCAGTCGGAGGAATCACTATTTTGAGAAAGCTATCATTCTTTATTGCCATTATCATGTTAGGTGCAATGTTGTCCGCTTGTTCTGCCATTACATCCACCGTGGATCAAGCGTCTGCAGGTGTTACGTCCGGCGAGAGCAAAGAAATCGAAAAATACAATGCGTATGTGAGGCTGAATAACTTGATGACAGGCAGAATCAATGAGGTTCTGGTTCATTATTTCGAGAAGTTCGGAGTTGATACACAGCCTGTAATCGAGAAGAACTTCAGCTTCATCATGCTCGGCGTTGCTGAAACTGAGCGGGAAGTTATTGATAAAGCGAACGGCTATACCGCAAGCCAACCTGCTTTTGCGAACGCAGACCCCGTAGTGATCAAACTGACACCGGTCATCAATGATCTGTTGTCCGTCCTGGACGAGATGAAAACCTACTATGATACAAAAGGCTACGTGGATGATGATTTCGCAAAAGGAAAACAGCTGCATACCAAGCTGGTAAGTGCCAATCTCGCTTACGAGACTGTCTCCAAACAATACTTCACGGCTATGCAAAAGTTGGGTAACGAGCAGCGTCTGGCTGAACTGCAAAAACTCAAGGATTCAGACCAGCAGATCAGGTATAATGCCTTGAAGTTCATGATAGATGCCGAGGCTACGGCCATTGAAATGGATGAGCAGGGTATCACCGCCGACAATGTGCTGCAGCTTGATATGACGAAGTTTAAAGCCAAATACGACATTATGACCGCAGATCTGAGTGCGCTCATGACAATCTCAAAAGACAAGAATCGAGTTCAAAAAGAAGGGATTAACAGCTTCAGTATCAGGAACTATGTTGATTCAGCCACTGAGGCAAAAGCGGCTGCTTCGAAAATCATTGAACGTATCAATAATAAGGAACCTGTATCTGATTCTGACCTGAACGGCCAGTTCCTGAACACTACGGATGGCACACCTGAGAATTTCAATTATAAGCTAAGCAAGGCAGTCGAACGATATAATGAAATAAATTAAGCGTATCTAACGATAGGGGCTGCCAAAACAAATACGGAGTTCCGGTAACGAAAAAGCTCTGCCAACCATAAGGTTAGCAGGGCTTTTGCTTTAAATTCCTCCAATGGTAACTTGAGGGTGAATGCTATGATGGTGGTTAAAAGCTTGATCCGGCACATTAACAATAAACAAAAAGCTAGCCACAATAAGCAGCAGTACCGATTTTTCCAACATTTTTATCCACACCTTTTCAATAAGATTTAAAAGTGTTAAAAAACATTGGCGATTCAATTACAGGAGAGAACACTAAATAATTGCTCTAATAGGAGGTTTTATTATGATTAAGCGAAAGATGTTATAAAGCAGAAAAGCGAATCCAAGGGTCAATTCAAGTAAAGAAAGGACAGGGGTGACCGCCCTGTCCTTTCTTTATAGATGAGGATAAACGCGTGATCAGTTTACGGTTCGATTCAAGGTTTACATATCGACTCTCCAGTTGCCCATCATCTTGGCGACTTCCGGGTCGCGGTACGATAAGAAAAGACTTTCCCGCGTATCGAGGGTCGAAATTTGTTCGATATCGTCCGCGCTCAACTCAAAATTAAAAATGTCAAAGTTTTCGACGATCCGCTCTTTTCTCACCGATTTTGGGATTACAACGACTTCACGCTGAACAAGCCAGCGCAATACGACCTGAGCGACGGACTTTTTGTGTTTTTCTGCGATCGAGACCAGCACTTCGTTTCTGAACATGTTGTTAAGTCCCTCAGCGAACGGGGCCCACGACTGATGTTGAACTCTCTGCTCTTTCATAAAAGCTGCGCTCTCTGTCTGCTGGTAGAACGGGTGCGTTTCGATCTGGTTGACGGCGGGCACGATTTCGTTATGAACGATGAGGTCCATAAGGCGGTCGGGTAGGAAGTTGCTGACACCGATCGCCTTAATCTTGCCTTCGCGGTACAGGTCTTCCATCGCACGCCAAGCACCGTAGTAATCGCCGAACGGCTGGTGAATAAGGTACAGATCGAGATAGTCGAGTTGCAGCTTCTTCAAGGATTTGGCAAACGCGAGCTTGGCTCTCTCGTAGCCGGCATCCTGAACCCATAGCTTGGTCGTGATGAACAGCTGCTCACGCGGTACGCCGCTGCGCTTGATCGCACGACCGACCGCTTCCTCATTCAGATAACCGGCGGCGGTGTCGATCAGGCGGTAACCAGCCATCAACGCTTCATATACGGTGTTCTCGCATTCTTCAACATCTGGAACTTGGTAGACACCAAAGCCGATAATCGGCATTTTCACACCATTGTTTAATGTCACGGTTTGCATTCTATTTCCTCCCATTGTTCAAATGTAAAGCAAACGGCCGCGGAACTGGGAAATCGGGCACCTCAGTGGGATTCCGCTTACGGTCGACTTGCATTACAATAAACCTATCGCCTTCGTGTTACACGAAGTCAAGCCGTCTTCAAAAAAATTTACTTTTCCAAGGAGGATTCCACATGTATACAGTCAAAGAAGCCGCCCAAATAACGGGACTCACCGAGCACGCTGTACGCTTTTACACGGATAAAGGCCTAGTACCAAGCGTACAGCGCAATCAAAACAACATTCGAATGTTCGACGAAGAATCGATCAACTGGTTACATGGCGTCAAATGTCTCAAGCAATCCGGGATGCCGATTGGAGTCATTAAAATGTACGTCGATTTCTGTCTCGAAGGGGATTCGACCATTCCGCAACGCTACACACTCATGATGGAGCATAAGAAAGCGGCGCTCGTTAAGCTCGAAGAAGCCAAACAGCACGTTGCCCATTTGGAACAAAAAACGGCCCTATATCAGGCCATTCTGGAGCACCGTTCTCCAGACACGACCAATCCTGGCAACTGGGATAAAATTCAGCATATGCATAGTGACGTTTTTTACTCGCCCTCTGTTCGGAAGGCTAGAGATCTACGTGAAACACAACTGCTCGAAGAAAATACTCTTTTTTAAACTCCTGTTGGCTTAGGATGAACAAGATTTACATCAGTCTAGATTGCACTAAACACAGAAGCGTGAGTTCAATGAAAACAGCGACAGTCTAGGACTTTATTTTCTCCGTCCTTTGCTGTCGCTGTTTCAATTTCTAGAGTCAGTCTGCTTTTTTCTAAACTTATATCTTAAATTACTTCTGTTGCTCTAATACTGCGGATTTTAAAATATATTTCAGTATGAATAAGCCTGTAGACTACAATACGTCGTTAGGCAACAGGGGTCTCCACAATTGTAATCATAGTTGCAATGGATTGGGTTGCAACCATCTTTTACAAGAACAGTACATATAAATCGTGGAATAGCAGCATATTACAATTGACCGCTAACTAGAAGGGAACTGTATTGCTATGGTTGACAAGTTAAAAAAATGGCTATTTAAGCAGCCTTCACGATCTAATAGTGGCACGAGCCTTGAGCCAGTTAATGACGAAAAATCGACTGAGCTATCCGAAGAGCTGAGTATCACGCTTAAGGACAACATGACCCTACTGAAGCAGAAAATAGGACATAGCACGGATTTCAACCTTCGTTGTTTGAACGATGAACAGGGCAATCCGGTTCTCGCTGTAGGTTTTCTTCAAGGTTTGATTGATCAACAAATTTTAACGACACTGTTGGAGGAACTCACTGCAGGTATTCGAAATGGAGATGTCTCTAATCGTAATGCTGAAAGTTGGTTGATGAGTCTTATCCCTATTGGGGGTATCACTTGCCTTGAAAATGAGCAATCACTTATCGATGCCGTTCTTTATGGACAGGCAGTTCTCCTCGTCGAAGGCAGATCCAAGGCCTTTGCAGCTTCTATCAGCGGCGGGGCTAAAAGAGCTGTTGAGGAGCCAACATCGCAGACAGTAATTCGCGGTCCTAAAGAAGGGTTTACCGAGGATATTTCCACCAATATCGCACTCCTCCGGAGAAGGATCAAATCAACTGAACTCCACTTTGATTCTCGAATTATTGGATCATACACGCAGACGAAGGTATCGGTAGCTTATGTTCGAGGCATTGCAGATCCAGAGGTGGTTAAGGAAATCTCCAGACGGTTAGATTCCATTAACACTGATAGTATTCTCGAAAGTGGATATATCGAGGAATTTATTCAAGATGGGGTATGGACACCCTTTCCAACCATGGTTAACACCGAGCGGCCGGATACTGTAGCAGGCAGCTTGCTTGAAGGGCAAGTAGCGATATTGGTTGATGGGACCCCATTTGCCCTGATTGCCCCCGTAACCTTTTTTCGGTTCATCTCTTCCAGTGAGGACTACTACCAACGTTATGATCTAGCATCTTTTCTTCGGATCGTTCGGATGGCATCCTTTTTCTTGGCATTGCTATTACCCTCATTCTTTATTGCAACAACTACGTTTCACCAGGAAATGCTACCTACAACAATGCTCATCACTTTAGCTGCACAGAGAGAAAATACACCATTGCCAGCCCTACTTGAGGCAATGATAATGGAGCTCACCTTCGAAGTCATCCGCGAAGCAGGAGTACGAATGCCTCGTGCCGTAGGGCCTGCAATCTCTATCGTTGGGGCTTTGGTTCTTGGACAAGCTGCCGTTCAGGCGGGATTGGTTTCCGCAGCTATGGTCATTGTGGTATCATTCACAGCCATCTGCAACTTTGTGTTACCTGCATTCAGTATGGCTGGGTCTGTTCGTTTGCTCAGATTTGGACTTATGCTAATGGCAGGTTTATTGGGGTTATACGGCGTTTTGTCAGTCTTGGTTCCCATCCTCGTTCGATTAGTATCTGTGAATTCGTTTGGCGTTCCTTATATGATGCCGCTCGCACCTTTCTATAAGAGCAATATGAAAGACCTGTTTGTGCGTGTACCTAGGTGGAAGATGAAGAAGCGGCCTGTAATGATTGGGGATTCCAATCCAGTAAAGCAGGCAACGGAACAGGAATCATTTGCAGAACAGGCGGGGGAACACGGCCGAGATCCCATGGCGTAAGGAGGAATCGATATGTCTCAATTAGGCAGGTTGATTTGGGTCTTGGTCATATTATTCATTTTGCCGGGTTGCTGGAACCGAGTCGAACTGAATGAGCTGTGGGTAACTGCAGCTACAGGAGTAGATATGATGGACGATGGACAGTGGATGGTGTCCTATCAGCTTATTGTTCCCTCCGCCCTTGCAAGTGGTACCGGAGGAGGAACCGGAGGGTCTTCTCAACCAGCATTCCATGTATTCTCTGTAAAGTCCAAAACCTATAGCCAGGCGTTATCGTACAGCAATTTAAAAACATCAAGACGAATTTACGTAGCACATAATCGTGTTGTATTTATCGGCAAAAGAGCGGCTGAGAAGGGAATGGACCGTTTAATCGATTTTTATCTTCGTAATACGGAAGCGAGAGAGATGGTCAATATGATTGTAACGGACGGATTAGCATCCGATCTAATAAAGAAATTGTTGCCGCCTGAAAAACTTCAAGGCGCCGCTATGGCTGAATTAGTCGACAAAGAGAGTAATATGTTATCGATGTTTCCAAAAGTCAGGGTATATGATTTTGTATTAAGCATGAACTCGGATTCCAAATCCATCGGGGTACCTGTCGCCGAGTTGATCGGAGAAAGAGACTACCAGAACGAGCAGGAAGCAGAGAGTCTAGATGTCTTCAAAAAAACCTCGGCCCCGCTCAAACTGGCATTGACTAAATTGGCGATATTCCAAAACGGAAAGCTTAAAGGATTTCTCAACAAGAAAGAGAGTCTGGGAGTATCTTATCTGTCTCAAAAGGTTAGTAATACTGAAGTTTCGTTCCCATGCGACGAACAACCCAGTAGGGAAATGTACTCTTCCCTGCTAGTAAACTCAACTAATGTGAAGATCACACCACAAAAAACGAGTTCTCATTACACTATGCAGGTTGGAGTGAAAATTAACGGGACTTTAAGTGAAACAACATGCACTAAGGATATTTCCAAGATGAAAACCATACATGATATGGAAAAAGAGATTGCAAAAGAAGTGACCAGTACGATAAATGAGGGCTGGGATAAACTCCAGGAACTTGGGGTAGATGCAACTGGTTTCGCTGACCGGATTCACCGGAGGTTCCCAAAAGAGTGGAACACAGTGAAAAAAGACTGGGAACAGGAATTCAAGAGGATAGAACTGGACATTCGAGTGGATGCACGGATTAAGCGTCCTGGACTCCTGCAGAAGCATATCGGAAGTCAAACCTAACCCATTTGTAAAAAGGGGCCTAAACAGTATGAATAAAACCGTCACCAGGGTATCCGGGTTAGTTATCGCTTTCTCCTTGTTTCAGGTTGGCAGTACAACATTATTCCTATTGGGAGCTAAAGCCAAGCAGGATGCATGGCTAGCCATGCTGATCGGTGCACTTGCAGGCTTCGTCCTGCTAATCATGTATTTATACATGCATAAGCTTGACCCACACCGGGATTTGTATGAACTCCTATGCCATTATTGGGGAAAATGGGTTGGTAGTCTGGGTGGTCTTCTGTTCATCAGTTACTTTGCTTATGAAGCTTCCAGGAATGTCAGAGACATGGGTGAGCTCGGCGCATTGACATTGCTGAACAGAACCCCTACCGAAGTTATTACGTTTATAGCATTAATTGTCTGTGCCGATGTGGTATGGTTTGGGCCGAGAGTCTGGTTCCTTCTATGTCATATATTTTTTCTTCTGCTTTTTTTTGGTTACAGCACTTTACTCTTGCTTACTCCTTTTACGGGACTCATTCACTTTGAGTTTTTGTTTCCTGTATTGGAGAACGGTTTAACTCCCGTAGTGAAGGCTGCCATTCCCGAGATCATATCTTTTCCCTTCGGTCAGACGATTCTTTTTCTTGTGCTGTTCAAGCTTGTCACGGATAAACGTAAATTACAGCGGTCGATCGTCATTGTTTACTGGATCACTGCTGTGTTCCTTATTGTAATGAATGAGCTAACAATCCTAGTTCTAGGTCCGAAATGGGCAGCATCAAGCACCTATCCCTTATTTGAGGTTACACAACTTATTCAGCTACCAAAAACATTCGAGAGAGCTGATGTTCTGTTTTCGATGATTCTATTTATTGGAATCGGAGTCAAAACAGCTGGTTTTATGTTTGGTGCCGTTATTGGACTTCAAACAATAACCCCTTTTAGATATAAGCCTGCGTTACTGTTGCTGAGCATTATCATATACGGCCTTACGTTTCTCTCCCCAAGGTTAACCGAATTTTTGTGGTTCGGTCTTAATGTTGCTTTGATTCAAATCTGGCCTATCTTTCAGATTGCTCTACCTGTCCTCCTTTTCCTGACCATGCTAATTCGGAAGAAGAGAAGGGCTTATAGTTAGCAGCTACTGTAGTCATGAGCATGTTGATGTTACGCACCGGTTGAAACTTCTTCTACGGAATGTCGTGTGGCGAAAAACCTGCTAAAACAGGATTTCAAGGCGCACAAACCTAATCAAAAATGGGTCACAGATATCACGCAATATCGTGTAGGGGGTTGCTGGGTATATCTATCTGCGATTAAAGATTATTCAACAATGAAATTGTAGCCCACCCCTCAGCGAACATAACGACAACGAATTGATTGTATAGACGTTCGCCAAAGCCTTTGCCAAGCACAAAAAGACGTGACCGGACTGGTCGTTCACAGCGACTAGGGCTTTCAGTACACGTCTCACACTTACCACGACATGCTGCCAAAGGTTGGCACACAAATCAGCATTTCTTGTTATTTTACAACTATTTATCTGAGCCTCAGTAATGCGATCTATCTGGTTAACAGACATAGACTTATTCCCTGTCACAATTTGTCCAGAATCATAAAAAAGCGCGCCCTCCAAAAAGCTTGGAAGCCACGCTGTGCTTGAGTTTCATAGAATGCTGGTGAAGGGAATTGAACCCCCGGCCTACGCATTACGAGTGCGTCGAAATAGAGTTTTGGTGGGTTTTACAAGACTCCTATAGCCTGCACTATCAAGAATAAGGTTCCTACTGGTAGTCTAGATATCCATATTTCGGTAGAAGATTTGGTAGAAGAAAGTAATTAAGGCAATAAGACGAGACTGATACCTTAATGCTCTCTTAAGTCTCCTTCTCGTCTCCTACGAGCATGATGATCTTTAGATTTTGATCCCGGCCCTCCAGATGACAATATCCCGTAGTATAGAATTTTCCGCCCCCATAGAGTTAGGTATCTTACTCTAAAACAAGCTAATAACTTTTATGTTCTCTGTGCGCCTCCACGTCTTTATCTCCAGATCTAACATATCACAGCGGCCTGCTGAAAAGGAAAAGAACAATGTTTCTTTTCTAAATGATCTAAATATAATCGCGCCATTTATACCTACTCTTAAAGCATCTTTTTATATGTAAAAAAGCTCTTATTCTAAGTAAGGATTTGAACTTATCCAACTAAAAAAAACAATTCAATGTTCGTTTTTATTAGATATGGAAGTCACCGGTATTTATTGACATATTATTAGGACTAACTTAGAATGTTTTTCTACTATTATAATAGCATGCTCATTTAGTTCGTTGATGCATCTCCACATGCAGTGCTTTAATTTGGTTAGCTAACTCAGGTACAGGGCCATCCACTTTCGCATCGCGAATGATTTCCTGAATGGATAAATTGTAGATCGGCGTTGGCACAACGTTCAATTCCTCCATCCATTGAACCAGTTGAGCAGAAGAACTCGCATATACGATGCGGCCCAATCCAACCCATGCATGAGCAGCTGCACACATTGGGCAATGTTCGCCAGATGTGTATACCGTTGCTTTTGCTCGTTCCTCTGGTGTCATATGGTTAGCAGCCCATCGTGCCAAAGCAAATTCCGGATGTTGAGTATGATCCCCCCCAGAAATATGATTATAATCTTCTTCCAGTACGTTCCCTTGTTGGTCCACAAGTAGAGAACCAAAAGGTTCATCTCCATGCTCCAGCGCAATTCGTGCAAGTTCCACACAGCGTTGCAAAAGCTTCGAGTCTTGTTCTGAAATCATGATTATCTAACCTCCTAATATGATGAGTTTTTTGATATTGTATAAGGATAAGATAGCATGCCCCTTTATCCTCGTGTATCGTTTAGATTAAAGTGCAGTATGTTCCTTCATTGAAGATTCCGGGCTGGATGTTCTTTGTCGTATGTTGCTATATGCGATGCCGCATAAAATAATGATAACGCCAATCCACTGAGACCAGCCGACAAATTCTCCTAATACAAGAGAAGACATAATAACGGCCATGGGTAATTCAGATGCAGTCATAATTGTACCCATTCCTGAACCAATATGTGGCATACCTATGGAGTACAAAAGCGGAGGCAACACTACTCCGAACACTCCGAGGACTAATCCAAAAGGACTCAATCCTGCCAGCACATCGGGGTTAAATAAGAAGGTTGGCGGAAATACTACAAAAACAGTAATAACAGCCCCGGTTGAAAGAAGGGCGCTTTTCAGTATGGGCGAAGTTTCTTTCGCAACAGCACCACTAAGAAAAACAAATAAAGCAAATGTTGAAGCAGCCAATAGCCCCCATATCGTTCCTTGCCACGAGAGCGAGAGATCACCCTCAGAAAAAATGTTTGCCGCCAAAACCGAACCGATGAGCAGTATTCCAATCGAGATAAGTTTACTTCTGGTTGGTTTTTTCTTCTGGAGAATCCATTCGTATAGTGTCCCAATCCAAACAAACTGAAATAAAAGGACGATAGCTAGAGAAGCATTTATGGTCTGTAGCGATTGATAATAAAACATGCCTGTCAGTCCAAATGGAATTCCGGATAGAAGGAGTTTTGTAACCTGCTTGTACGTAAGGTTTTTATTTTTTGCAAAAATTACAAATATCCAACTCAAAACTGCACCAAAGAAATACTGCGCACCAGTTACCTCTGGTGTTGAAAAACCAGCGCTATATGCCAGTTTAACAAATGTGGAAAGTATGCCGTAACAACAACCTCCCAAGAAAACAATAACTGCATAATGCCACAACTTCATAAACAATCCTCCTTTTTTGAATACAAAAAAGCCACACAAATGCGTAAAGGCATTCGTGTGGCGAAAATAGAGATGACTCTCTAGAAAAATCCACATCCATCGGGTTTTAGTATTTCGTTCTTTCGGTATCAGTATAAAAGCAAAGGTTTGTTCTTGTCAATAATCTGATTCGGAGAGAATCAGGATGAAATCTAAAGTAGGTCAAAGCGACAGTAACAGTTAAATACAAAGTAATGTGATTAAATAGCAATCAAGTCCAAATTATTTTTTAATTATTTGGGCCAAAATTACTACATATATGAAATGTAAGAATGTTCATGTGAATTTCTCTCTACAAGTTAAATTCCAGAGAAAAAAACCTTGCATTTTCAAAAAAGATTGTTTTATTATTGTCCGCAAAGGGAGCTTGTACATCAACTGGATTGTGACTGTTCAATCAGGCAATACCATTTCTGGCCAGAAAAGACGTACCTTCAGCTAACTTTCACAAAATTTGAGGCCTGTGACAAATAGAAAATTGCTAACACAGCCTTACAGGATTGTAAACCGTCGAAGGGCAATATCTGGATCGCTAAACTTCCAGCATGGTGATGTTGTCTAAGATCTATGCACCGGACAGCTATTCAGTTTTTTTTGATGCAAAGTCACAGCCAGAGAGGAAGAGCACTCATGAATTATGACCAGTTGGCCAAGGAGATTTTGTCTGGAGTTGGCGGTGTTGAAAACGTTACCAGCGTTGTTCATTGTGTAACACGATTGCGCTTTCAATTGAAGGACGAAGGATTGGCCAAAACGGAAGAATTAAAAAGTTTGTCTGGGGTCATTACGGTTATGCAAAGTGGGGGGCAATACCAAGTTGTTATTGGGAACGAAGTTCCGGATGTGCATAAAGCCATAACTAAAATTGGAAAATGGTCTTCAGATGATGAAGAGACATTAAATTCAAATGACGAAAAAACATCCAAAGGAAACATCTTCAATCGTTTTATTGATATGATTTCAGGTGTTTTTCAGCCATTACTTGGCCTATTGGCTGCAACAGGAATGATTAAAGGATTCAATGAACTGTTCTTGTCTTTCGGTTGGATTACTGAAACATCTGGGACGTATCAATTGCTAAAAGCAACTGGCGACTGTCTGTTTTACTTTTTCCCCGTATTTCTAGGGTACACTGCAATGAAAAAATTCGGTGGGTCTTCCTTTATTGGAATGGCTATAGGAGCATCTCTCGTATATCCGACGTTGTCGGGTTTAAGTGAAGGAAATCTACAATACGTTTTGTTTGGAGGAACCATTTTTGAATCTCCAATTCATATCACGTTTTTGGGTATTCCTGTAATTTTGATGAGTTATTCCTCCTCTGTCATACCTATAATTCTGGCTTCATTCTCTGCCTCAAAATTAGAAAAGTATCTAAAAAGAGTTATTCCACAAGTGGTAAGAACTTTCTTGGTTCCCTTTTTTACGATGCTTATTATCGTCCCATCCACTTTTTTGGTTATAGGTCCGATCTCTACATGGGCAGGGAATTTAATTGGCGCGGGTGCTACCGAAATTTACGGATTTAGCCCCATTTTAACGGGATTAATCATAGGCTCAATGTGGCAAGTCTTGGTTCTTTTTGGACTTCATTGGGGGATTATTCCCATTGCGTTGCTGAATATTGGCACACTAGGATCAGATCCGATTATGGCGCTTTCTTTTGGAGCTTCATTTGCGCAAATCGGTGCGGTTCTAGCGGTTCTGATCAAAACCAAAAATCAAAAAACAAAAGCTTTGAGTGTACCGGCATTCATTTCAGGGATTTTTGGCGTCACGGAGCCTGCTATATATGGCCTGACCCTGCCTTTAAAAAGACCATTCATTATGAGTTGTATTGCCGGAGGGATCGGTGGAGGCCTATTGGGATATGCCGGGTCAAAATTCTATATTCTTGGGGGCCTCGGTGTGTTTGGCTATCCCAATTTCGTAAATAAGGCAGCCGGCATTGATTTTAGTTTTTATATGTCGCTTATCGCAACTGCAGCTGCCTTTATTTTTGGGTTTGTCTTGACCTATTTTGTTGGTTTTAAAGATCCAATAGAAACAATGTCAACAAATATGGGTGACAAACAAGAACCGATTCCCAACACAAGTCAATTGAATGACCAACCATTTGAAATTGTTAGTCCGATGACCGGTACTGTTGTTAGACTCCAAGATATTAAAGACGAGACTTTTGCAGGAGAGCATATGGGTAAAGGGATAGCCATCCGCCCCACGAACGGACGGGTCGTATCCCCAGTGAACGGCATTGTACAAACGATTTACCGTACTAAACATGCCATTGGTCTCATTAGTGATGACGGGGTAGAAATACTCATTCATATCGGACAAGATACGGTTCAGTTGAAAGGTCAGCATTTCAATGCATTTGTTAAGGATGGTGATCGTGTTCAGGTCGGTGATATCATTGTAGAGTTCGACTTGCAGGCGATCCTGGATGCCGGCTATGAAACGGTAACCCCCATTATAGTCACGAATACGTCTACGTATCGCGACATTGTAGGGATCAAAAATGACATGGTTAATGAAAAAGAACATTTAATCAAAGTATATGTATAAAAAATAGGGAGGTACGTGGAAATGTTTAATGAAATCACTAAATTCCCGGATAATTTTCTGTGGGGTGGAGCTACAGCTGCGAATCAAATTGAGGGAGCTTACCTGGCTGATGGTAAGGGACTGACGACCATTGATTTGATGCCGACGGGGCCCAAACGTAATCAGGTTTCGACTGGCAACTTAAATTCATTTGTACCCGAGGATGGCGAGTTTTATCCTTCGCATGAAGCTATCGATTTTTATCATCGTTATAAAGAGGATATCGCGCTTTTTGCTGAAATGGGTTTCAAATCATTTCGAATGTCGATCTCCTGGGCCCGTATCTTTCCCAATGGTGACGATGTAACTCCGAATGAAGCAGGATTGCAATTTTATGATGACGTGTTTGATGAACTTCTGAAGTACAATATTGAGCCTGTCGTTACGATTTGTCATTTTGATTTACCCGTGAACTTGGCGAAAACGTATGGCGGCTGGAAAAACCGAATCATCATTGAACTATTTGAAAAATACTCCAAAACACTGTTTGAACGCTATAAAAATAAAGTGAAATACTGGATGACATTCAATGAAATTAATATGTTATTGCATCTTCCTTATACAGGAGCGGGCATTATTTTTGAAGAAGGCGAGGACAAACAACAAGTTCTGTATCAAGCAGCGCATCATGAACTTGTAGCAAGTGCACTGGCAGTCAAGGCTTGTCATGAAATCATTCCTAATGCCATGATGGGATGTATGTTGGCGGCTGGAAATGTGTATCCATACAGTAGCAATCCGGAAGATTACTGGGAAGTAATGAAAATGGAGCATGATTCATACTTCTTGATTGATGTACAGTCCAAAGGGGAGTATCCAGGTTATGCCAAACGCTTTTTCATTGAGAATGGAATTCAGCTACAGCTTGAGCCTGAAGATTTGGAGATTTTGAAGACATATACTGTGGATTACATCGGTTTCAGCTATTATTCGAGCCGTTGTACCAGTGCTGATCCTGAAATTTTGAAGAATTGTACGGATGGAAATGTGTTTGGTTCCGTAATTAATCCTTACTTGGAAACCTCCGAGTGGGGATGGACAATTGATCCAAAGGGCATGCGTATTACCTGCAACCAGTTACATGAAAGGTACAACAAACCATTGTTTATCGTTGAAAACGGACTTGGTGCCCAAGATACTCTTTTGGACAACGATACCATTGAAGATGATTACCGCATTGAGTATTTGGACCTTCACTTTGCAGAGATTGCTGAAGCAATAAAAGACGGAGTTAATATTATTGGTTATACAAGTTGGGGACCGATTGACCTTGTGAGTAACGGTACTGGCGAAATGAAAAAACGGTATGGATACATCTATGTGGACAAAAACAATGATGGTTCTGGCACGCTTCGTAGAATCAGAAAGAAAAGTTTTCATTGGTACAAAGAAATTATCGCTAATAATGGAGCGAAGTACTTTCAGAAATAATCGCTGATTTAATACAGGTTAACTTTCTATGTTGACTAATAAATAAAATATAAATTATCCCCTTTAAGAAGACTATGATGTAAAAAACACATGGCACTTACAGGGGATTTTTCGAGTGAATTTTCTAGATATTAGTGAGGGAGAAAACCCAGATGAATCTTGATTCGGAATCTTTGCTTGAACTGAAAAAATCAATTGGTCTGGGGCATAGTTTTAGCGACATTGAAGTCAAGCAAGTTAATAGTGCGTTGGCTGGCATCACTGACCTCATTCGGTTATGTGGTGATAATCCAGGTAGAAATGAATTGAAAGAGACTCCTTATCGTGTTGTTAAAGCGTTTATGGAATATACCGAAGGATATAATGAAAATCCTGAAACCCTTCTGGAGAAGTCTTTCGATGTATCTTATGATGAATTAGTTCTTGTGAAAGATATATCTTTTCATTCTCTTTGTGAGCATCACTTTGCTCCGTTTTATGGAAAGGCGCATATTGCCTATCTACCACAAGGAAATATCATCACGGGATTATCCAAGCTAGCCAGAGTGGTAGACGCCTATGCACACAGATTTCAATTACAAGAGAGAATGACAACACAAATTGCAGATACCTTGGATAAAGTTCTTAAACCACTAGGAGTAGCCGTATACATCGAAGCTGAGCATTACTGTATGTGTGGAAGGGGCATTAGAAAACGTGGAACTGTAACGAAAACTTCATCATTCCGTGGTGTGTATAAAGACGATGCGGTTGCTCGGTCTGAACTATTGGCAATGATTAAATGTTGAGCGAGCATTTGTGAAAAATGAATTTTCAAACCGTGATGACACGTTGCCGGGAACATGGTCCCATTGAAAGTCGCTGTTTAGCGGCTTTTTTATTTTATCGGTACAAGTTCTTGTCCCGATTGCCGAAAATGGACAAGAACATAGTCCGATTACCGATTAGGTATGTATCTAGCCATTCCGGTATAATCTTCTCCACTGTACCGCCATAATCCACAATATCTATCAAATTCTCTCCCAACCGCTGTACAACATATACTTTTACCTAGCTTAATGCAGCAGCAAATAATTCGATATCCGACTTTAACACCTTATATGTATGGTTCATGCTGTTCACCTCAGGATAGGTATTCGGTGAATGGTATGTTGATTCCTTCAACGACAAAAAAAGGCTCTTACTGAATTGCTTTTTAACTACACATTAATTCTTCAGTTTTGGGGATGATAATTTATCAAGGAGAGGTTTTGACAGGGGTACTGTTCAATACACTGTCCTTAGATTCGTTAAACACACTGTTTCCTCAGATCGTTCAACAAAAATCCCCGCCAACCAATTAAGGTTAGCGGGGATTTGCTTTACTTACGTTTAAAATCCTCCATGCTGTACTTGAGGCTCTATACCATGCGAGTGAATAGGTACAGTAACAATTAACAAAAAGCTAGCTGCGACGATCAACAGTGCCATTTTTTTTAACATTGTTCATCCACACCTTTTCAATAAAATTTAAAAAATTTGCTTTGGTTTCAGGAGTCGCATGTTCTCGAAAATGTAAAAACAGCCCCATACAATTTATGAAATAAGTCTCATTATTTAGTGTATGATAACTTACCATTGAATACATCAAATGTTTAAAGCCATCATCGTAAGAATTTCTATGTAAATAATAATGAGCCAACTCGTAACCACACCAAGCAAAATAATCTGGCACCACTTGTTGAGTATATATATCACTTGGTGAGTGTTGCGACAATGATACAATGTCCGCTTCAAAACGTTTAATTATGTTACTAACATCAATATCATATCGGTTAGCCGCTATCATAATATTCAGCAGTTGGATGACCTTATCTTCTTGCGTTGTATCCTCCGCTGCATCGATGTATTCAATATATTCTTGCAGCACCTTTATATCTCCGGATAAAAGCTTATTGACAATAATATTAGCTTTTGCCCAATGCTTAAACAAGCCAATCCAGTGTTGGGTATCTTCGTCTGTCTCTTTAACCCAATCTAAATTAGCATAGGCGTATGTATATTGTAGAGCTTGGTGGTAATCGCCTTGGGTTTCGTAGACACCTGCACACAATAAGTCAGCATAAGCAATGTATCCAAATAGCGGCCCTCTTGTTCTCTTTTCAATATCTCGTAACTCACGTTTTTCTTGGTGTTTTAAACTATACTGGATTTCCGCTTTAGTTCTCATTTGCCTTGCCATTTCGTCTACCTTGTCCCATTTACGCAAAGACCTGTACACGTTTGCCAAATCCTTCAATGCGTCAAGCTGGTCTATTTCATCCAGACGTTCCACGAAGGGTTCAAATAGTGTTGCAGCCTTGAGATTCTGGCTTTGATCGTCTCCAATCTGAATCGTAAATATACGATATTGACAGACTGCCAAACGCTCAGAATGTTGATATTTTTCCGCTTCAGCTACCCCCTCATAGAGCACCAACGCAGCCTCATGTCGTCCCTGCGCCAACAACCCTTCTGCAATTTCAAATAGCTTGGGCGAATACAGTAGATTGTCCATGATAGCTCCAACAACTCGACGGATCGCATCCATCTTGTCCAACTCCGCACATCGAAACAAAAATGGCTCAATTCGCCTCATATTTGGAGGGTGGTCGATGATGTAGTTTTCTACGAACAAGTCGTAAAAATGGCCTTCTGGCAAACCCATAGCCTCAGTAATTCGATCCAGTTGTTTAATAGACAAAGGCTTATTTCCTGTTACAATAGCACTTACTGCTCCCCTATTCATATCCGCAATATGACCAAATTGTGAAAAGCTCAAACCCTCTTGTTGTAGGAATCTGTCTAATTCTGCTCGAATCGTAGGTGTATGTTCCATGCCATAGCCACCCCTCGCATAAAAATTCCAGTATTTTATAATCATTTACTATTTTTGCCCAGCAATTAACCAATTGTCAATATCTTTTTTTGCAAATCGTGTGGAAAGGCTACGTTTGTCATAAGGGTACTCCTGTAAACAAAAAAAAAAGCACCCCACCGGCATAAGCCAGCAGGGTGTTTCGTATTTCCAAACGCTTGTGATTATTCCTCATTATCTGTAGTTGGACTGTCAGCCGACTTACCATCCACATAAGCCTCGGCCAGAATGTAAGCAATCACTGCACCGAATGCACCGATAACGCCAGTTACTTGAATAACAGTGTCATTGTTTGCCCCAATCGCAGTAAGCAAGCTCGTTATAAGTGCGGCCAGCAACGCCCAAAACTTACGACTGGATAATTTACGTTTCCAATCTGTCATTGTGCGACAACTCCCCTTTTGAATACTCCGGCTCGGTCAAGCATCGTGACCATACGGTAAAAGTCAAAGCTACCGTCATTTGCTGTGTCCATTGCCCCTACAGCCTTGGCGTTGATGCAGGCTTGCTCAGCCCACGCGGGTACTTTAGGCTGTTTAGCTGCTCTCTCCAATGTCTTGATACGGTCAGCTTGCTTCTGTACAGTGTTTTGCAATGCCTTAAACGCTGCTTTTTCTTCTGCTGTCATAGGTCCATCCTCCATTTTAAGTGAATTAATCTTCGCCAACGTTGTGTTGAGTTGCGTCTGGCTCGGACGCTTACCTGCCCGGAATTGAGCAGTCGTGATTCCGAAGACCATTTGCAGGTGAGGCATGTCCTTAAAGCTGCGCCAATCGCCACCCCACTCAAGCCCGAGTTTTTTTGCTTCCTCAACCACTTCACTCCAATCAGGCAGCGAGTCCTTATCATCATCTTTCAATGTGTCCCAGGACACCGTACGGCCATCCCGAAGCAACAATGCAAAATCAGCAGCGAATCCGAAATTATGATTGCTGTATCCGCCCCGGGCATCTGTGACCACTTTCCCCGGCTTCGTACGGCCTTGAGCATACAAATCATCCTGCTCCGCATAAGTTCGTAAGCCTTGAGTTATCACAATCCAAACACCACGGGCATAACATCGCTCAATTAATTTTTCTATAACAAGCTTGAAAACCGAATCTAGTCCGATCAAGCGTTTATCAGATTTTTTCTTTAGTTGTTCCAACGTCAGCATGCTTACTACCCCCTCCTTGGTTGCCGCCTTTACTCTTTAGCACTTCAACCGCCTGCCGGATCACTGGTGGAATTGGGGCACCCATCCTACCACCGTTTTCGATGATTGAAAGTAGTTCGTTAGCCAAATAGAAGTAAGCCACCGTGTCTCGAAACAAATGGCTATCCCCCATAATACCGTCTACAATATGACCCACGGCTACCATTGCAAAGATAAAAACCTTACGTGAAATACCGATAAGACCAATCTTGCTCTTTAGACCTGGACCCGTTCCTTTTTTGCCCTCCGTCCACGCTGCAAGCAGCCCCGTAGCATAATCAAATATTGTAAATGTAAGGAGCGCAGCTAAAGCAAATGACCACCCTCCAAAAAAATACGTTATCGCGCTCCCCCCAAAGGCGGCAATTAATTTATAAACCTCCGACTTGTCCACTTGCTTCCCCCGTCTCCGTGGTCAGGACTCTCTGCCTAACCTGTAAAAATAAAGCCCCCGACCACTTACCGGGGGCAAAAAAATAGCGCATCCGATTGGATACGCCGCTTACGCTTCTTGTTCTGTTGTTTGTTCAACTGCTGGAGCCACTTGCGTAGGCTCAGTAATGCCCAAGTCAGCTTTAACCAAGTCTCGCAATGCTACTGGCACGTCCTCAATTTCACGTCGGCCAGCAAGGATAAGATGTACAAGTGTCGTCGCAAAAGCTTTTTTAATCTGTTCATTCATGCTATCACCTCCCCTCATGAGCTGCATGAGAATAAAAAATAGAACCCGCTCCCGGATTCTACGTAACATTGCTTTGTTCCATAACGAGCTGGATAAGCCCGGCTATGGCTTCTTTATTGTCCAGATCAGCCTGTTTCAATGCAGCATTCTCGGCTTCGGCCTTCTCTAGCCGAGTTTTAAGCTTGTCCAATTCGCTTGGCGTTTCAACTTCTTGAGATACGGGCATGTCCTCAAGGGCAAACTTCTTGTCGTCAGTGTAACGGACTCGTTTACCCGCTGGAGTATTCCACACAACCTCAGGCAACTCGTCTACCTGTACGTACTTATATGGAATATCCTCAACAGATTCAACATACTCATTCCAGCCCCATACAACACCGTCGTCATGCAAATATACGACTCTGATCATGGGGTCACCTCGTCGTAGCATACTTGAATATTACGAATGCTGCCCTTCATAGTGAAAGCAGGAGACTGATAATTCGCGGCATAGATATAAAAGGCGAGATACACAGGGCCAGGAGTAGTTACACGCACCACACCTTCACTTCCAAACCAAGAATTAAATCCGGGCTTTGCTGCAGTAGAAACCACATTTGAAGACGTATTATAATCCCTGACAGTCCCTATTGCATCTCGATAATTAAACACAGTACGCTGTACGGCGTATTCTACATAATCACTGTTATCTCCTGCACTCCAAGTGTTAGAACCTAATGCACCTACCGTAATTCCCCAGTTGCTGTTGTTATCAGTAGGGATAGTGCCTGATACAAGTTCAACTAGGCCTTCCCAGTATATGCGAAGTTCACCTAATGCCTTAGGAATGAACTTAAATACAAGCATTCTACCCGTAATATTAGCGGAACCTCCACCAGAAGCGACTTGCTGTGCATACGTCTCGGTCTGTGAAAATTTGACGTTGTTACTCGCTACTAAAGCCATATTGCTACCTCCGTTTTTCGCGCTCCAGTTCGACCAAGAACCATCAGGCCTTCTAACGCGTGTGAATATTCCGCCATTATCGTCCACATACTCGTGTTTGTGTGCCGCCGAAGCACCAGTAACCGATCCCGTAACGTATAGGTTCCCCTTTGGGAATGCTCCCGGTGGGCTATGGTCAGTTGCAGGATCAAGGGAAGGCTTATCGACCCGCCAAATCCCTATCCCCAAAGCCAAGTTAAAGTCGGCTTGAAATATATTCCCCCTATCCACCAACAAAATACTGTACAGGTCAAAAAGCGCCTTAGAGGCCGGTACTGTTAAACGAGACTGTGATTTATAGTCTTCACTCATCCGAACAACGCCTTTTTCTGTAGTGCTGGCGTCCGGTACTTTTGCCTCTTTTATAGCCTCGTTAACATACGTTTTGACATCGGAAATTTGCTTAGATAACTCTTGGTCATTCTCATAAAGCGTATCAATTGGTTTGTTAAAAACATCTGCATGACCCTGATCAGTTGTAACAAAGCGGCGGGGTTGCTGAATAGCCATGTTCTCTCACCTTCCTTAATAGATATCATCAATCTCGAAGACAAACTCTATGTCGCCGTCTTTGATTTTATTGGTCATGGTGCGAACCGCCGTGAATTTCCCCGCCGAATCTACCAGGGCAAGCTCATTGATCGTTTTTCCGGCAAGCTCTGTTTCTGCAAGAGAACAGACATAACGGATCGTTGCTGGGGCGATAAATTCGTGGCCCGAGATATCCTTTTGAATCAGTTCCGCTTTTAATACTTGCTCTGTGCCATCCAAAGGCAAAGGCTTGCCCTCTGTATCAACCCCACCGCTGCCAAATGCCATTTTGACCACTTTAGTCAACGTGCCGCCTTCGGCTCGCGCTTGGGCCATCTGTTCTCTCGCATAGACCGTTGTCACCGTTAATACTTGTTCTGCCATAATGTCCTCCTATACATGTAAAATCGTCTCTGTTGAGCTCAGTGAGTGGCTACCATCAAGCAAGTTCTGACCATCAAGCACCCAATAATTTTTGCGGACTTTTAAAATTCCCTCTTGTCGGTTCGTAATTGGATTGCTGACCTTCAGCTCCAATCGGTTTCGTTTGCGCTGCCGTTCGCCAGTCCAACCGGAAAGCGAAGCGGACCCATCCAGTAATTTTGTTCCATCTAGATACCACGGTTTGCCACCGAAAAAACCTACGCGGGAATGGAACCTAATACGTGTTTTAATTCCGAATTTGTGGTGAACGTCAATACGAAAAGTAGGCTGCGCTTTGTTAATATGAACAGGCCGAATGTACTCAAAGTCTTCCATCAGGCCTTTAACGTTTAACTGTGTGTCGATACCATACACAAACAAGATCGTCTTCTTTAGAAAATCCTCTTGTATGTCCAACAGATTACCGTACTTCCCACCAATCAGTCGCAGTACCGGCAGTGTAAAAGGTCGCTTGGCCCAACGCTTACGACGTATCGCGTCACGGCGCTGTTCTAAGTTCCCAATCTGCTCCTGGTGGAAATATATCCACTCCCAAATAGGCAATGCCCAAGTAGCAGTCTTTAAAACGAACTGATTTCCCAGATCGTCAATCGACTTTTCCCGATCGTTTATTTCCAACTCCATAACGTCAAAATGCCGCTCGGCCATGTCGATCTCATACATGTACGGCGGCAGCATTTCCCGATAGCGCAGAGGTATCATGTCAGGGTCACCTCAATTTTCAAAACAGACGTGGTCGGAACCTCAATGTCTTCGATGGCTCCATTAAGCGTAAGGCTTTCGTAATCCTCCACTCCCTTGACCAGCAAAGCAGCACCAACGTAATTAAATACCAGCTTTGTTCTACCAATGGCGTAGTCGGCTATTCGCTTCCTAATGGGCTCCACCAATTCTGGAAGCGGAAGAACCGTATTTAGTTTCGCAGCTACTTGCAACGTGAATACTGGGGCAGGATGTACAGCCAGATCATGCCCGGCAATCCGCTTGGTTTCCCACATATCCGTCTTAACTTTAGCGGCGAACTCTTCCGTGATCGGCTGTCCTTGAAGGTCAGTGAGATACAAATCGATGCTGTTATCGTGCCGCTCCTTTTCAATGGCAACAGCACCGCCAACGCCCTCCAGCTCCTTTGCCCATGTCTCATAGTCCTTTCGACGCCCGCTGCCTTCCTCAGTAAACGCACGCTCAAGCATTCGCAATCGGTACGTGTCGTCGTCCTCCCCCACCTTCCGAGGCATACCATCCGACCATCCGTGACCATCTAAATACTCACTGTCTGCCCAAATGGGGAAGGCTTGGAGAAAGGCATATGTTAACAACTCCTGCTGTTCAGCGTATTCCATAGCGATGGGATACCACAGATCATAAAATAACTCTCCCGGATCCGTCGGGGGTGGAGGTAGACCGCGTTCTTGTGCCAATGTAATCGCCCGGTTGACCCATCGGCGGTAAACTTCCTCTGGGGTTTCCTCCAAAATTGCCATCGGTGGCAGTGCAGGAAGGTCTGTTAATTTCACATTCACAATTCAATCGCCTCCTCCAATTCTACTTCTCCGGCCAGCCCGGTTAATTTAATTCGCAAATACATGTTCTGGCCGTTCCGCTCCATCGACAATACCTCAGCTTGAGAGATTTCCGTATGAGCTGCCAAAGCTTCCTCAATGTCGCGTTTTATTTCAACGTCCTCCCAATTGGCCCATTCAGATCGTTCGACACCGATATCAGCGTCATACACCACATATTGAAATCGCTCGGTGTTCAGGATTTTTAGCGCCGTCTGCACAAGGTATTCACCATACGTAGCCGTTTTTTTGGGACGCCCGTCGTCGGTGGTTGCCATCTGCCGCGTGCGATAGTCGATCACGTACGTCCATTTGGTTTCAGATGCTACGGTTTCGGTCAGCTCCACCTCGTCCAATGTGGAAAAGTCTATATCCGGAAATAACGTTTCATCGTCAGCCACCAACGCCCACATCCTTCCCGTGGACGTAGTACCGCTGTCCGCTCAGCCTGGAGACAATCAGCCGATCACCGACCTGCAAAGGGCTGGGAATAACCAACTTGCCACGTAATGAGCTGCGTGGGGCCTGTTTGTAAGGCTCCCCTGTCTCGTATACCACCCCGTTAGCCAATACGCCTGTGACACTGCCTTTGACTTCATCACCCTCCAGATATTCATTAGCTATGAAATCGGCTTTGACTTCCCGGTCTAACAGATAGTCAGCAAAGACTAGCTTGTCCGCTGGATAGGGAGCCGGGTCACCATCCACCTCTATTGACGGGCTTCCGGGCCAACTCAGCAGAGTAGCTCTCTCTGTGTCTCGCGCGTCGATGTGGTCTTTGGTCATTTCCCGCAGCTTCCTGACTGCATCTTGAAGCATACTATTCCCTCCTTTCCAGCTCCAACGTAACTGTGTACGTTCCTTTTTTATAACTACTATCCGCAGTAACGACAATCCATTTAGAGGTATGATCCGTCTTGGTGAGTACGAGCCAGCCAGAGCGCAAGCCGGATAACGTATGGTCCGTGTGCCGAACTGTAATCTTCTTGATCTGTTTAGCAGCAGACAAAACTTTCAGCCGCTGCGTGGCGATGGTCTCCGGCTTTTCGTCCTCACCGACTTCAATGATTTCTTCCATTCGGCCCATCGCCTTCACCGCACCTGCTGCCGTTTTGGTAACAGCGGAAGCGATCTTATCATCCTTCCATTTCTGCGCGGTTACGACTGTATAGGTTTCCTCGATGCTGTATCCTGCTGTGCTGGAGGTCATTTGCTCGGGAACAAAAATAGGGACCTTGGTATTGGTCCCTTCGCGCATCACCTGCAGATAAAAGCTCTTTTCCGTCCTTACAAGGTCTACATAATAACGGTAGCCGCTACGCTCATATGCCTTTTGCAATACGTCGAGGATAATTTCCGAATGGGCCATCGTCCCATATCGCTCGTCCAAGCTGAAGCCCAAAGCTGGGCAGCGGAAGTCAATGCCCGTGCTCTTGATGTATCGTTGCAGCTCCGCTCCGGCCTCGCCTTTAAGGTATGGCCTCGTACCCTTGTTCTTGCTCAAATACCAGCCGATCTCCCGCACCTCAATTTCCCAAGCGTTTGTAAATTCGTCCTGCTCATATTTAATAATAGGTCCGTGAAAAAATTGGTTTTTGTGATGATATAATGCACCACCAACCTTTTGCGAAAAGCACATCAGCATACCAGCTACCTTAATATTGCTTGCATTGCGAAGCCGCACCGTAGCGCTGCGGGCAATCTCATCGCGGCCAGAGGACCAGGACACTTCCTCTATGCCATCCGTTAGCATCTGCCGGGCGTTCTCCTTGCCATATACAACAGCAAAGCCGTCCATAATGCATCACTTCCCTTTCGCCTTGGAAACCTTGTCTGATATTCGCTTTTTGGAACCGGTATAGTCAAAAGCGCCCCTAGCGTTCGGGTCCTCCTTGGCCTTTTTGCTTTTATCCTTTGCCTTCTTTTTTTTATCATCTTTTTTCTTATCATTTTTTTTGTCCTTTTTGCCCGTAGTATTAGGGCGGCTTTTGGACGATTTGGTAATAACCGTACCTGGCTTGAGAACCTGCTTAGAGTTGGAGTAAGAGACGATTTTAACAGGCTTGTACTCCACAAATGAATAGTTACCGTGAAGATTTCCCTGTCCGTCCTTGTACGTCTGATCCATCCCCTCCAGGAGCATCGTTTGGCTAAACAAATTCTCAAAGTTAAGTACAACGGGTTTACCTTTCCATTGCTCCAACAGCTTCCACGTTACTTCTGGTGTTTTATACGTGACCGTCTGCTTGCTATCCGTTTCCCAAATTTCTTCCCAATAGCGTGGAAGGATAGCAGAAAAAGAAACCCGTTTCACCTTCGAGACGGGTTTCCCTGTGCGTTCCTGACCAGTTATGACAGTGAAGGTTTCAACTTCATTGCCTCCGGTTATTTGAATCTCTGCCGGTGTGATGGGAAAAGTAAGGCGGATTTTGCCTTGCGATAGTGCCAACATGGCTTACCCTCCAGTCTCCAATACTTTCATCATTTCTTCACCAAACACTTTACGGATCAACGCACGACCTTGAGGGCTGGTGAGCATCTGTGCGAACTCGGCAAAATTACTAATGCCCTTTGCCATCTCTCCGAAATCAATATTGATGTTACCTATTGAAACAGACATCGGCGCGGCAGGGGCAGGCTGAGCAAGCGTCTGAGCCATTGGCATCATGCTAGCCGTACCAATCAAGCTTGGCCGGCCGACTTGTCCTCCGTTGGCATATGGACGTACACCCATGATTATTCCAGCACGTTCCCACAGCTCGCGGCCACGATCTCGTCGGCTGGCCGATAACGGAATAATCATCTCCGGTCCAGCTTCACCAACTAATCCAACATGCGGACGGGTAATATAACCACCTTGAGCATATGGACGTGGCTTGGGTTTCGGTGTAGTACCACCGCCTCCACCACCTCCAGAATTGGCATCTTTCGCATCCTTTAATTTTTTCAAGGTTACAGCAACGCTGCTGACAACGGAAGATAACGTGGGGAACTGGCCGCGCATACCAGCAATAAAATGGGATATAAGATCACTTCCCCAGCTATTGCCCTGGCTCGATACGTTTTTAAGTGAGAACAGATACTGCCTCGTCTTATCAACAGCCGATTTCGCCGCAGCGCTGACACTATTAAAACTTTGTTTATTTTTTGCTACCCCTTTTGCCACCTCATCCGCGCTGCTCTTAGAAGCGGTTCCTACATCTTTAATACTCTTCTGGGCTTTGCTGCTGTCACCCATTTTCCAAACAGCGCCGAATGTATTTTTAAGCGCATTAAGGCGTTGCTTGACTTCTGGCTGTTCAGCAACAGTTTTCAGTCCCTCTTTAAGACCTTTATCGACTATGCTTTTGCGCACATCGTCGCCAATCTGCTGAAGACGCTTCTGCTTCTGCTCAGTCAGATTGTTGATCGTAATTTTTGCTTCAGGAGGGGGGCCGGGCTTCTCTTCCTTCTTGTCTCCAGTAAACCAGTTTTTAACACCGCTCCAGGTATCCTTAGCAGAATTGAAAATACCTACTGCACCGTCCACCACTTTACGAGTCAGTCCACTTTCGTCAGCAAATCTACCGATCTTCTCCCCCACGATATTCCCGATGTATGCACCTGCCATCGTACCGAGCGGCCCAAGAACAGACCCAAAAGCCCCGCCAATAGCACCGCCAGCTACACCGCCAACCATAGCACCGCCCTGAGTAGATACAGCCTCGCGTACCCCCTTTTCCTTAGAGGCTTGGTAGAGGTCATATGCGCCGGCCGCTACGCTCGCCACTGTTCCAACAACGCCCCCAACTTTTGCAGCTTTACTTGCTCCTTTTAGGAAGCCTCTCAAGCGGCCACCGCCAGAAGGAGGACTCGGTGGTGGCGGTGGATTTGGTGGAGCAGGACGACGAATACGATAAGGATTGTCACGCGATCCCCTTGGGCTTGGGTTCGGGTTTGGTGGATTTGGTGGAGTAGGACGAGGTCCATTAATACGTATGCGACGTCTACCGCCTCCTGCTCCCCTACGCCCTCCACGTCGGTTCCGTCTACGGTTGCGATCTCTGTCACGGTCGCCACCATCGCCACCGCCATCACCTGCCCCGCCATCTCCACCATCGGACACAGAGCCATTTATATAGACTTTTGTGGCGTTAACAGTCATGGAAGCGACAGAGCGTAAACCGCCAATACGATCATCAGCAGGGTTACGGTTCCCAGACAATTGTCGTCTGACACCGCGACCGCCCATTCGCTCCCGTATTCGGGCAGCACGTTGGGCCGGGGTTTCTTCAGGCGGTGGAGTTGGAGGTTCTGGAGGTTTCCGTCGAATCCAATTCCAACCAGCTTTGACTCCCCTGCCTGTGGCATTTGCCCCCGCTCTCCCCTTCTCTCCTACCCATTTAGCAGCAGTAGAAAGATCATCATTGAACTTCTTTACACCTTGTGCAAAGGCCCATAATTTCTTAGCTACCAGTACAGCTGCCAACCCCATTAAGGCAGTGTTTATGGCTCTAAAATGATCTTTATAGAAGCTGGTCGCTCCGGTTATCGCACTGGTTATCCCCGTACCAAGTGCCTGAATGTTGTCCTTATTCTGCACCAGTAAGGCGTTAAATTCCTTCATAGCTGGAAGAGCTGCTTGAGCAATATTGCTTCCAATCTCTTGCATTTGCAAGCTCATTTCAGCACGAGTTTGCTTCATTTCCGTCATTGGGTCCGCTGCCTGTTGCTTACGAAGCAAATTATCAGTCGTTCCCTTCATGTCTGGAGCCTTTTGAAAAGCCGTGCCGAACGTCTTCAGGATAGAATCAGCATTGTCCTCACCAGCACCGGAACCCAAAGTGACAAGGGATTGTTTTAGCTGGCTCCGCGTTTGACTAGCCAAATCCCCAACCAATGCCGCAATGGCTCCCTGCGCACGCTGTTTGTCACCTGAATTGATATCATCCGTAAAAGATGACGCCTGACGTTGGGCCTCATCCTTCCCTGCCCCACGACTGATAAAGTAATTCGCCATATCACCTGTATTCAGCGCTTTGACGCCAAACGTCTCTTTGAAAAAATCGGCTGGCTTGTCGAAGTTGAAGGCTCCACCCTTCACCGTCTGTGTTAGAAAATTACTCATTTGCTCTGAGTCGGTGCCGCTGCTGGAGAAATACGGGCTGTATTCCCAGAACGTATCGAACAGATCTTGTTGTTTGTCGCCCACTTCCTTATAGGCGTACATCATTGAATCTGCCACTTGACTGTAGGATTCTTTAAAGCTATTCGACGCTTGAGACAGCGCCCGCTGTACTTCCTCAGCTCCGGCATCTGGGCGGATGTACTGGATTTTAGCAGACGCACTTACGAAGTCACTCATCTTGGATTTGTCCTGTACTAAAGGAGCTGCATCAGCAAGTTGTCGGGTGCCTTCTACTCGATCTGGAATAATGGCCTTTCTAACCAAGTCATCTACCGTACTAAGGCTCTGCTGACGAAAGTTTTCTGGCATGTAAGCCGCACTTCGCGCCGCCTCACGGCTGTAGTCGGACACGCCCCCAAACATAGAGTCACCCACGCCGCTACCGAGCATGATTCCCCCCGCTAATGCTGCCAAAGCAGAAATCTTGTCAGAGATATTGTCGACAACTGGACTTATGGCATCCTCAGCACGCAATTTCACATGAGCGTCCCGGATACTGCGTATTTCCGAATCTGCCCTGTCAGCGGAATGCCGAAGATCATCAGCTCCAGCACGCGCACGACGAAAAATATCATCGAGTTGGATCTGATTCATACGCCGTACTTCATCGGACGCGCCATTAATCCGTCTACCTAGATCGTCCGCAGATTCCCTCGCCCGGCGGCTACCGGATACAAAATCATCAAACATGTTGCCCGATGCCCGGCGAAAATTCATCAGATCATCGTGAGCGCCCTGGAGCATACGCCGCATATTTCGGACAGCGCCGGTTATCATATCCCTTGCCTCAAACGGTACCGTAACTGATGTAGTTGCTATTGTTCCCACCCCCTTCCTGTTCTGACGTGACTACTTCCGATTCAAGCGTGCCATTTCTTCCTCTGCAATCATGCTGGCAGCGAGGCAAAAATAATACTGACGCTGTTCATCTACTTCATACGGCAAGACTTCGGCGGGCAATTTTTTTTGGTTAACCCAAAAATGAGCTATCCAGCTCGCTTCTCCGTCTCGCCGGATGAGTTTTTTGCATCATTGAGAAGAGAATCCTGAGTCTCTTTGAAATTACGCACAGCCTTGCTGAGTGCAGCATAATCGTCCACGTCATCCAACATGCGCGGTGGCAGTTCAAACTTGCTGGTCGCACCATATGCTTTCAGCAAGTCTTTGTTATTCCAGTCAAATTCGTGCTCTGTGGCCTTGACGATCATCACGTCGATTTCGTTAAAATAAGGCGACTTCGGTTTACCATCGTCATCAAATGCCAATTCATATGACCGACGTGTATCCAGCGTGGTAAGACGCTTTACAGACCAACTCTCACCATCAGCCAGTACTGGGATAGTATCGTCCTTACTGTCTTCCTTAGCTTTAGCTAGGTATTTCTGCAATCTATCGTGGTTTTGTTGGTTGCTCATTGTTATTTCCTCCAAATTGGTTGTATTTTTTAAGAAACAAAAAGAGAGCGAATAATCGCCCTTACTCCCACATATAATCCGGGAACTTTTCGACAAAATCGAAGTCCGTCGCCGTGCCCTCCAAAGTAATATCGATCCCGTTGTTATCGTCGATTTTGGCAATCAGGATGTCCATTTCTCCGTGGATGTGGACACCAGTAATCAACACTTTCTCCGTGTTGCCAGTGATTCGGTCTTCAAGACCGCCTGTAATGCGTGCCAAAAACATGGTCTTACCCGCTTTAAAATCCTCCAGCAAACGGTAACGCAGCCTGGATTCCAGTTTTGACATGACGATTTTGACTGGGATTTCATAACCCGTCAATTGCTTTGTTTTAGTCATACGGCGTGCTCTGACAATATCCAATGTTTCCGTAGTGAGCTTGACCTCAACCTCTTTGACAGTGTGAATATCCTCACCGTTGTCATCCTGTAAGGACAAATTACGTCCAATAAGTTCGCGTTCCATCTATTATTCCACCTCCCAATCAATATAGAAAATCTCGATAGCATCCAATGGTTTAGCGGCAAGTACAAAATAGGCGTAATCATTCTCGCTTGTCTTGTTAGGGTTTTCAGCAAAGCTAAATTTGTCCGCAATGGCCTTTTGCTGGGCACGGATTTTGAGGTACTCCAAGACCGCAGCAACAAACATGCCACGACCTTCTTTGTCGTTATCCAGCTTGGCCTTCCAACGCTTGCCCGCATCATAGATATCATTCATTACTTGGTCAATTGTGGCCGAAACACGAATTTTACCAAAGTCCTCACGCTCATTTGGTCCGAGCGTGGTCAGTGTGTTGATGGCCTGCTCGATAACGTAGTCGTACCCATCTCGCGTGGCCATCAGCGTTCCTTCTGCGAGTCCTTTCAACACTTCACTATGACTCCAGTCCACTTTTGCCTGCGTCATCGGAACTTTGACACCTGTAAATGACTTATTGGCAGGTGTACCCGCAACCAACCCAGCCACCCATGCCGCCCATTCGACGGATGTGTAGGTCTTGCCGTTGGTGTGATCGCCAGCAAGAGAGCAGTTAATTACATAACGGGCATTCATGGCGCGACTACGAGCGTTGTGGGCCTCGATATCGCCGTCCGTAGACGCAAGGCCAGCAATAACCAACGTCGCCAGCTTGTGGCCCTTATCACGGCGATCCAACAGCCATTGTTTGGCGGAAGCTTGTACAGCCGGATCAGTTGCGGAAAGGTAAATAGTATCAAACGTCAGGCCGTACACCCGGTTGAAGATGCGATTCCAGTCGGCTGCCGCCAGTGTGGCCATACCGGTTGTGCCGCCATCCAGTTTGGTGTAAGCCACGTCTGCAAGGGCAGTAGCTCCAATATCTTTAAAACGAACCATAGCCGATTTTTTAAGAGCTTCCACAGCAGCGGCCTTGTCTGCAACCAGATACGTTTCTGTGTCATACACGCCTTTGGTGTCGCGTATAACAATTTCCTTTTTGGTTTCATCTATAAGTGCGGGACGCACCATATATTCAAAATCGTTGCCTCGTGTGCCTGGATAACGCGCTTCTAAGGTGTAACTGTCAGCAACAGCTACCGATGCAGCCTTTTCTTCGCCGTTTGTAACCCGGTAGCCGATAACAGTCGCCCCGCTTTCGGCAGCAAGCTCCAGTACATCAACTAGCTTGCCGGACTCCTTCAGGCGCTCCGAATCATCGGCCATATCAACAGCCTGGTTCGGTGCGCCCCATTCGGCCTGATATGGTATCAAAACGCGGCCTGTTGTGGGAACAACCCGAGAACGCGCCTTTACTAGCAGTGAGATGTACGCGCTGGCCCTATCCCTCTGAATTGTCATTTAGCGTTTCCTCCTTTGCTTTTTTCACTTGTGGTACTTGTGGTTTAACAGGTACAGCAGCGGGAGCTTCCCTGACCGGATGCAAATAAGCATCCAGTCTCTGCGCTACTTCGGCACGCGAAAGTAAGGCATCAGTAGAGCAATCAAAAAGAGCGCCCGCAATCTCGTAAGGCTCTGCCTTCAAGACCGCTGCGCTCTCTATCCATTCTCGCTTATTCCGTTTGTTTAAATCGTCAGTCATGCATCAAGCTCCTTTCCCTCGTGCTCAATATAAAAATTGTTAATCTTCTGAATTGGGCTGCCATCGTCATTGACCAGTGACTTCGGTACACTGAGTAAATACGAGTACCTAAAGGTAACCTCTACTTGATCGGCCTTTTTTCGGGTTCGTGGCGGCTCAATGACCAGCACAACCCCAAAACGCTTGGATGCTACGTTAAACCGTTGCTGCCGCAAGTAGAGGAACAACGGGTCAAGATCAAGCGGTATAGGCTCCCCCTCGTCCTCTTCAGTAACTCGTTCCTTGTCATAGTGGAATACTAGGCCCACATCCTCAATTATCCTGTCAGCCCTCGGCGTGTGAACCTTATCCGAAACTATATCGGTCTCAATAAAAACTGCTGGCAGCTTAAAGTCACCAGCCAGCCATTTAGAACGATCTCGCAGAATAGACAGATCAGGATACACCCGCCGCACAATCTCAGCCCAGGCTTTTACTCCCACATCCATCATCAGCGCAACATCCTTTCCAGTTCAATTTCCAGGCGGCGCATAATGAGTTGGTTCATCCCGCCCTCAAGGTGCTCCACGGCAATATCGAAATAGTGCCGACCGATGAAACTGCGGGGCTTTGCCATAAACCCGGTTTTGGCAGATGGATCATACACGAAAGAGCCACCACCATTCCAGTAACCCGGCACAAAATGTTTTTTCTCAATGGTGTAACCATCATTGACCAATTGTGCATAAGGCAGGTTGGAACCAAGCTCCAGCGTGATCGCGTTGCGGTCTACATCCCATTCCCATACGTTGTTATCGTCGCCACGGGAAAAGGACTGCCACATGGCCCCGGTGTCGATCAGATCCTGTCGGTCGATTTCATCAATGATCAGGTTGAGCAGCGTTTCCCCGGCTGCCTCTGCGATGTTACGTAAAATGCGTTCCATCCCCTCATCTGCAATGCGCCTAAAACGTCGGGCCAGCCCATCAAAATCATGCACGGTCATTTCCCTTCACCTCACATGTTACAAGCAGCTCGCGCCAGTAACGACGCGGAATGGAGTCGATCACCAGGTATCGGCGGCCTAGCAGCACCACTTCGTCGCTGAGTTTAACGTCAGCCTGTTTCGGAATACCTATCGTCTTTTTGACGATGTACATTACCGGCTTAGAATCTGCTTTCGCTTCCGTCTGTGTTTTCACGACAACGCATTTCAGATCAGCAACTTTACCGGATTTCCGATCATCGAACAGGTCGTCATCATCCCTTTTGCTCTCTGTCCGATACACAGACAGTGGCGTGTGAAAACGATGGTTCATAACAAATATGCCGTGATGTTTCCATCGTCCGGTCCCGCCTGTTGCTTTTTCACCCACAGAAACAGGATAGCGTCCACATCGGGATTACCCGTTGTCTTGCCTTCTACAGCCTGCCGGGTGTACGTCCAAGCTCCATCACTCTCGGACGCGTAATTACGCGCCACAGATGCAAGATATTCCTCACTGTCTTGTAGGGCTAGTCCCTCAGCCAACTTGACCCAGGCAAGCATAATCTGCTTGTCTACCGGATCGGGGAAGGGAATGGGCAGATAAAGTTCAATACGCACTTGCGCGTCGTCAATGTATTGTTGTAGTAGCTCTGCCGGTGCCTCTTGGATAGGGGTTACTCGACTACGCTGTTGGAGTATTGTTGGCGTCAGCATTTTTACCGTCAGCCCCTTCAGGTTTCGCCGGATCACCTGCAGGTGGCGTATTGTCGGTAGGTTTACCTCCACCGCGTAGCGCAGTGATCAGATCCTGTGTATTCATGTTGCTAAATCCCTTAATCCCGGCAGCCTTAGCCTTATCTTTAAGCTGGATCAACGTAAGGTCTTCCAGCGGAATAACCTTTTCTTCCTTGATATCAAAATCCGAGCGTTCACGAAAATTTTTAATGACAGATTCATTATCAACCAGTACCGGCACCTTTGGTACAAAGCGGATACCATAAAGCATCAAAGAAGTGTTTTCTCCTCGATATGTGATATAGGCCATTAAAATTCCACCCCTTCGACGTATGCCACCGCTCCTGGCTCTTCGAAGATAGAATCGTAATCGGAATGGATAGCGTAGAAACGCTTGTCCGCGAGAATGGCTTCTCTGCCCTCGGTCGTCTTACGAATCTGCATATCGTACGTATTGACCAAGACAAAGTTCTGTTGGTACGTAAAGATGATAGCTCCCTCTGGCATATGGGCTACTTCCTCAACCTCATAGCTGTTCACCTTCTTCACGCCGCCCGTAATCTGCAATTGGATGGATGCACTGGTGTCCTTCTCAGCCAAAGCCTGAAGCCGCTTAGAAAAGGTATTCGGATGCATGAAATACTTAAATACACCACCAGTACGCAGACGAGTTGGAATCGCACGTTCCAGTTCAAACAGTACACCCTTTTTCTGAGGGTCCTTCAACGTGGTCCAATCAATGTAATTGCCTTTGGTCTTCGCATGCTTCAACCAACCGTTATTCATACTTAGGAAAGCATAATCCGGGTCAGTATTCGGCGTAGCAGTATCCCCGTTAAACCCAATATCCTGCATATTTTCACCATAGTTTTTGGTCATGGCTGCCATAATAATATCCTCACCGTTCTGACCACGTACACGAGCAGTTTGACGGATAAATTCCTCGGTGATTTCGAATGGCAAAACAACTGGCTCTACGGCATACGGAACTTGCGGTAATGTTGGAGTAGGCGTATTGTCAGCCATAATATTTTCCTTTTTGCTGCGCAAGTTACGGCCAGTAACACCAATTTTGTCGATTGTCCCCTTAGAAGCGATACGTGTGATCGTACGAATTCCCTTTAGAAACTCAGTCGATTCGTAAGCCATTTCGGTAAATTTATCTACCTGTTGGTAATTCAGAGCGGTTTGATCCAACGTGCTCGTAATAGTGGATTTGATGATTTGTCCGTTTGTTCTCATGTTTATCTCCCCTTTCGATTACAGAAGGCCGCCGAAGCTTACGCCGCCAGATTTTTGAATTTCGTCTTCTCCAGAGCCACCTTGAGCGGAACCACCACGGCTGTTCTTTACAACTTGTACATCAGTAGCCAACGCTTGAACTTGCTCGGTCAACGGCGCCAGTGCCTTAGTAATCGCATCAGTCAGCGCGTTTGCTTGAGGTTCAGCAGGTGGTTGTGTTCCCGCTGGCTGTTCAGGCTCTGCCCCTTCTTGTTTCTTCAATTCAGTAACTTGCGTCGACAGGGTTTCTACTTGCTTGGCGATTGGAGCCACGGCAGCCTGTACAGCCTTTGCAATATCTTCAGCGTTCAAATCGTCTTCCTCCTCGGACCCCTCATCTTTTTCAGGGTCGGTTTTTGTTTTTAATTCGACCAGTGCAGCAATAGCATCATCAATGTGCTTCAGGTTGCCGGCAGAAATCTTTTTCCCTGCTTTAGCAATCTGTTCAGGTGGGCTACCGATTGCCTTTACAATATCCTCTTGAACGAGCACTTCCTGAGCGATGTCCACAAAGTCCTGAAGGGCTTCCCGAATTACTTCAGGGTCGCTCTCCATGCCACTCTCCCAACTATCCCAACGAAAAAGAACCGCATTCAAGGCATCCTGAGCAGCCCAAAATTCGCGATTCTTACGGTTCTTATTGTATTTGTCAGCGACTGCGCCTTTCTCAATCAATCCCATTGCACCAAGCGCCTTAACGATTTTACTCAAGAGCCCTTTAGATACCTCCCCGTCTTCCTCGATCTCTTCCCGCTTACCGACACCCCACATCGAGAAGCCAGTAATCTCGCCTTTCTGAATATCATCCCAAGTATCCTCATCCGTTACCTTTACCCCGGCCACCCAGGAGCCTTTAATAATAGTTTGTTCACCGATCTCCATGTCACAAGGAGCAATATAGGATTCGACTACATAGCCTTTGTCCGTGTCTAAGTCATGTTGCTTGTCGATGTTGTAAGTATGCTGTTTCTCCATGAAGAGATGGGCGGCCTTCTCAATTTCCTCCGCATCCATCTGATCCCCATGAGCGTCAGCCACGTCCGGCTGGTATACCACGCCGATTACAACCCTTTTGGCATCGTCAACCTTCGTAATCTGTACTTGCTTCTGGATGGCATTTTTCCCGGCAACTTTGATGATTGCAAACGGAACGCCGTTGGCTCCTTTATCAACCAGCGAAATATGTGTAATCTTTGCATCTTTCAATTTAAAGGTCATATTCTCTTTCACCTCCTTTCAACACGTTTACAAGATTTATTTCAGTTAACAATAAGGATAACCTGCAAAGGAGAGATCTCATGTTATTGAATGTTGTGTTAGGTTTAGTAATCCCTATTGTTTTGGGATGCTGGATATTAAGAAAAAACCTAAAATTAATTCTAATTTTTTTCCCACTTGGCGTCGCGACTTCTTCCGTTGCAAACAATATCGGTTTCAATTACTTTTGGCGCCTTCTTCCGGAATTTAATAACCATTCTTTTTCAGCACTTCCTTTTGACTTAGGTCTTTTCCCTATGGCTGGATGTCTCATGATTTACTACATTAAGAAGCATCGAGCACATCCATGGATTGCCGTATTTGTAACAGCTTTCGTACTGACCATTGTAGAATGGATAGCAAAAGAATCGGGAAGAGTGCTGTACTTTAATGGTTGGAACATTGGTTGGACTTACATATCTTATCTACTCCCCATGGTTATAGCGTATGGTTACAGTACGATTTTCTTCAGAGTATTCAAGTCTTATAACTAATCTAGAATTAACTGCATGGTGCAGCGGCAGTTCACTATTTCCTCGGGGGTACCAGCAGGATCTCCGGGGTACATCAACTTGCTTTTGCCAACCTTAAAGGGCTTGTCTAGCGCAACAACCTGACCGTTTGCCTTGCTATGAGTCTTCCGGGTACGGGTACCGCCAGCAGAACGCCATTTCTTGCCCTTAGCAATTTCGGATTTCTTCCAGCCCTCCAGCTTGCCGCCGTTGGCCGCTGCGGTGCTCATGGTACGTGATACCCGCTGCGCACGCTTCATACTAAATGGGCCATCGTCCCCGCTGGCAGCTTGCGCACTGACTTCCTGCACAAGCAAAGCCCGCTCCGAAGGTGTAACTCCTTCCTCAATGGCTTTGCCGAAGCTACGCAACAACACATCCGTAGAAGCTTTGTTCATGTCGGGAACCAGCTTCTTGAGCTTCTTCGTGAAACGGCCAGCAGCCTTATTGCTGGTGCTCCAGACCTTTTCCTTGTCCAACGCGGACAGCTCCGTTTCACCGGCCAAGTGAAACAATGGTTCAAATGCTTCCTGCACCGCCTGCTCGAATAGCTCCGCGAACACATCCGTAGTGTGCAATGCAATAAGCACCTTACCCAGTTCCCCGATATCACCCAGGGCTTCTTCACTTAGTTCTGAAATGGCATCATGAAGGGCTTGACCTTGAAGCTCCAGAATCTCGGTTATGCGATCTTCGCCCTGCTTGTACAGTTCTTCTAGCACCTTACGATCAACATAGCTCAGCTCAAGGCTATCCAGAAATTCATCGTCGTCAGCTTTGGCGATCAGCGCCCAACAGGACTCACACATGCAAAGCGGCCTCCTTGTCAGCCTGTTTTAACAAGCGTTTGGCAATTGTAGCGATACGATTCTGCATGTCGTCTGTGTCTGTGTCAGGCTCTGGCTCAAGCAGTGCTGGCTGACTGGCTGCGAGCTGCGCAATCGGCGTATCCAGATATTCCTCGCTGAACTTGGTCTCATCAATCGTTGTGCCGAGTACATCCTCAGCAATCGGAATCAGATCCCGCACCAGCATAATGCCCCGGTCAGCGATAAAGTCCAACATAGCCTTGCGATCCGCAGGGTCTATGATCTTCGGTCCCCGCAAAACAGCCCGTACTCGGAATATATCCATAGCCGGGAACAGGCGTTTATTAAATATCTCTGCCATAATCCATTTGCGGTATGGCTCAAAAACCTGTTCTTCTGCAAAGCGTAGAGCTGCATCGGCGGTCGCTCTGTTGTAATCTGAGCTTTGACCGACCAAGATTGGTGGCAGCCGGAAGGCAGACAGAATATCGGATTTCTTTTCCTTTCCATACTCCAGAAAGAGCGCGTCTTGTTGTAACAGGTCATTGAGCTTGTCCAACTTGATCTGCACTTTTTCAACCTTTTCGTCCATCGGGCCGCCTGTCTCTTCCCCTTTGGCTTCAAGATACAAAATCCCGCCCTGAGAATCAGAACCTTTCACCTTTTTAAGCAACTCCATTGACTGCTGTGTCAGCTTACCGTTGGTAACAGTCAAGAGCATGGACAGCATCCGTCCGTTGCTAAAGTAATTCACATTCAATTCCTCAGCTTCCCGGCTGCCGACCACACCAGGCGCATTGCCAAACCAGCGAGGCTCCCCATAGGGACCGTCATGACCGATACGAAGTGGGATAATTTGATTTTCCTCCCTACCTTCCTCTGCCTCCGTACCAAATAAGCGAAACCATACGACGGAAGTATTACGTTTCATCGCATATCGCCGGGTGTAAAGCTCCTGTGAAAATTCTTCCACTTGTTTCGTAGAGCTGATTCGACGTTTGCGCTTGATAATCGCCTTCGTACTTTCCTTCGTACAGCGGATATATTTCGGGTTCATCCGGAAGATAGTCGGGAACTCCGAACCTACAGGCCAAGCTACCTCGACATGAGCCATCCCCGTACTTTCCAAATCGTCAATCAACTGGCTGATGATTTCGTCCGGGGTATCCTCCAGATTGCAGGTTTCAAGGAACTTCTCAGCCTTGTTCCATTCGTCCAGTGCAGTTTCATCGCTCTCGCCCGGCAAATACTCCAAGGCGATACCATAACCCGCAATGTTGCGCTTATACGCCTCAATGCACTGTGGAATGATATTGCTGTTCTTCACTAGCAACTTGCAGGAAGCAGGATCATTCCCGAGTGCGAAGGGTAACAGGCCGTGAAGATCGTACAGATCGTCAAATAAATCCGGCAATTGAGCGCTGGATGGGATATGTCGTTCGCTCTCCGCCTTGCTGATCTGAAACCATTGTGCATGTCCCTCACTCATCTAAATCCACCCCACTCCCTCGTTGTAGTCGTCACGGGATTCCTCCCGCTTTTTCTGTTTCTTTGCGTACCAATCGAACCACTTACTAGCCACCTGCCGCACTTGCAACGCAATGGAATATGCCATTACCCGGTCATCATTGCAGCCGCTGTCTGCTTCAGCTCTGCCATTCTTGTCTATTAACGTCATGCACTCGCCGTACAGTTCGGGACAGTAGATATCATAGAGCTGGTCCCGGATCGCTTCCTTGAAGTCGCTGATCATCACTGGGCGCGTTGCTTGGTTGGTGTTCCAGCCCAAACTCTTCTTGTGCATGAACAACAGCGGATAGTGGCAAGTATTGAACAACGTATTCAGGACGGATTCCCCTGTGTTGTTGTTCTCCACGGCCAATAGTGCCGTGTTGTAATACAAACCAAGCGTGTTCAGCTTTTTACCATACAAGTCGGTGTCCCATTTGCCATGCAGAGCCGCGCACATTTCCCCTGTGCGCTCCTCAATGACGTAAGCAGCATCATAGTCCCCGTCTTCCTTACCCTTGGCTGTATCGGCAGCCAGCACGTACCGTTTACCTTGTTCTGGCTGTCGATACATAACCAGCTCGCCAGCATGCGTCGTGATAATCCTGTTTTTAACAAAATCAATCTCGTAGTGATTGCCGATGATACTGATTCCATCCCGTAATTGCTTGATAAATTTGTTGTCAAAGATACCCTCACCGGACAGTAAGAAAGCATCGTCTGGCTCAGAAGGATACTCCTGGTCAAACTGCCGCGGATCGCCACCGCAATCGTTCCGAATGGTATACCGCCGCCACTGCAATTGTTCGTCGTCCAGACCATATTTTGATTTCAGCTCTCGTTCCTCTTCCGTCAGTTCAAAACCTGGAGGCACCGGCTTTCGATAATCAGGCATTTCAAACCACGCAAAAAAGAGCGGAGTAAAATCACTCTCGCCCTTAACGGCTGCATCCCACATTTTTTTGAACTCTTCCATGCCGTTGGCGGTAGATTCGATCACGCCCAAACTACCGGGTTCCTTGGACAGAGCTGCCAGCAGGGACAGTAGATGCTTCTTTTTCTTCTTGGCTGGCCAGAACGCCACTTCTGAAGCATGCAGGTAGTGGATGGTGTCCGAACGGGCAAGCACCCGGCTTTCCGCAGTCTGTACAGTGATCTTCGATTTGAGCCCCGGATTCTTACGGCGGTCCGCTGTCCGAATCGTTGGATTCTCGAAGGTGAGTTTCTTAGCATTGTTCTTTCGGCTCATTGGCTTGATGATTGCCGGCACCTTTTCATAATAGAACTGGAACATATCGTACAAGTTGCTAGAAGCATCAGAAGACTGAGCAACGATAAATGCGTTCTTAGCCTCTTGGAGTGAGGTGAAATAATAGATAAGTGCTTCCGTGACAGTGGAAAAACCCATCTGCCGGGCTTTAAGGATGATAATCCGGACAGGCTTACCAGCTTCGATCTGCCTAAATACTTCACGGACAAATGTCCGTTGAGCATCATTGAGTGTCAGCGGCATAATGCGCCCGCTCTTCGTCTTGATCTTGAGCATACGCCAGCAGAATTGTCCAAAGTCGGCTAGAATTCCTTTTAGCTCGTCTAACTTTTCAGGCCGATCCCTTAACCGCCGCTTGGCTCTTTTTCGATGCTCTTTAGCAAGAGTAATTACCATTCGTCGTCATCTTCCTCATCGTCTTCATCGCCTTCATCCCCTTCATCCCCTTCATCCCCTTCCGCGCCGCCATAGCCTAACAACTTACGTTTCTCAAGCTCCAGCCGTTCGCGGGCTATCTCCAGCTTTTCTTCCTCCTGCTGCAAGCTGGCTATAAGGTTAATAACCCGAAGCTTTTTATCACGGGTTTTGACCAACGCCTCTTCCTGTTTCAAAATCTTGTCCAGCTTGGAGGTAGTGACGGTCGTAATTTCCGTGACCTTCATCCCTTCGGTTTCAACAGACAGATTTATTTGCTTACCTGTCTTCGGGCTAGTATAGGGAACCTTATCCTTACGCTGGTGCAGCTCCTGCTTGATCTTCTTTTCCTCGTCGGTCAGACCAGCCTCAAGCTGCTTAACCCGGCGCATGTGCCGTCGCTCTTGGATAGACAGCATAATAAGCTGTTCGTTGAGCTGTGCCAAAGGAGAAGTATCAATCTGATCAAACAGCTCTTGTTCGTCCTCCTCTAAGGCATCCAGAAAGATAGTTTCATACATCCCTGTCTTGAGGGCCTTCTTGTTACGATAGGGACCGCCCGGCCCACCACTATTCCCCTTGGCGTTTTGGTTACCTGGGGGAGCACCGCCGCGATTGCCAACAGCATTTTTGTTTCCCTTTGGCGCTCCCCTTGGATTAGGAGCGTTCCCTTTCGTTCCATTTGGAACGTTCCCATTGGAGGAATCAAAAACGTTCCCTTTCAATTGATCCTGCCAGCGGTCCATAGACTTCCATTTGCGTACCCTTCCCTCAGGAATAGAAAGAGCAGCGGCGATGTCTTTTAGCTTCATCGCTCCGCCGCTCTCCAGCCACATCTGTTTTGCTTTGTCCCGTTCAGGGCTCCGTTCTCTCGCCATGCTACACAATCACCACCCCCACGAATGTAAATGATGTGACCTTGAAAAAAAAGAAGAAAAGCTCCAGACCATATGAAGGTCTGAAGCTCCCCTTGCTTCGTTTACAGTATAAAAATTAATTCAGAAGCTATTGGACATCCCCAGGTTGTGAACCAACGACTCCCCAAACATGTCCATCTACTTTATAATCGGCACCCCGCCATTGAAATGTATAATATCCAGAACGCATACCAGATGAGTAGCCTTCATCTGTGCTTCTCCAAATAACTGTGTCATGAGGAGCGATTGGTAAAGCACTGATGTATTCTTTGTTTGAACCTTCATGTGTCAAACTAACTTTGACAGGATGGTCCGAATAGTTCTTTATACTGAGTTTGACATGTCCATGCCCCTTAGGGATAACAAAGCCAGTTGCTGCGGTAGCACCTCCGGTTAATCTGACATCAATAACACCTATACCCCTTTGAGGCGTTACTTTGGCAGAATCAGTTCCTGACACACCCCATGCTGTGACATGCACAATATCGCCGCCAGCTCTCCACTGTATTTCATAATTTCCAGAGCGCAGCCCTTGTGAAAAAGAATTTACACTATCCCAGGTCAAACTTTTATGAGCGCCAACAGTCTTAACAATATATTGTTTATTACTGTCTGTATGCACCAGGCTAAAAGTCATTGTTGAATCACCTGTATTTTTTACCATAATTTTAAGATGCCCGTATCCAGGATCTAACACAAAGCGTGATACTGGGTTCTTCTCATTTTCGAACGTGTCATTAAAAACATCTCTTGCTCTTTGCGGAGTGATTACATGGTCACCAGTAGTTGTTTTACCAGCATTTTTGATCGCAATACTGGATGTATTTGCAGAATCAGACGCATCTGAACTTGCACAGATCACACTCGGCACAACAACAGCCCCTAACAAACAAAAAGATAAGGCTGATGAAAAAAATGTTTTCTTTTTCAATAAATATCATTTCTCCTTTGAGTTATAAACGAAGCAAGAAAAGCTTCAAACCGAATGGCCTGAAGCTTTTCTCACCTCGTTCCAGTATAAGTAAAAAAGTTCTCCAATCAAGCGAGATACCAGTTAGCTTTTTTTATACAAAACTTTATAACTTGGTTTAATTAAAGTTCATCTGAGCTAGTGGCTGATATACCCCAAGCTGTGGCGTCTACATAAGCTCCGCCAGCACGCCATTGTATTTCATAGTCTCCTGCGCGCATTCCGTTTGAAAAGCTATCCGTGCTATACCAAGTAAATGGTTCACCAGCACCTACATACTTGGTAAGTAAATAATCCCCACTATTGACATGCCTTAAGGTAAAAGTAAGCGTCGCCTTGGTGTTGTTTTTTACACGCAGCTTAACATGACCATATCCAGGAGATATGGAGAACTCTGTTAATGGCGACTTGCCGTCAAGGACCACATTAAAAAGGTCTTTTGTTTTAAAAAGACCCACATCATGATTACCAGGTGTTTTCACATCATGATTACCAGGTGTTTTCAACTCATCTTTGGTCCCGTAAGTCGACGTATTTGCAGAACTAGTTACAGCATCTGAATCTGCAAAAATCGCATTGGGTACGGCAACAGCCCCTCCAATAATACCTAAGGCCAAGGCCGATGCAACTAAATGTTTCTTCTTCATGATACTTCTACTCCTCCTATATTTGTATATTTAACTACCACCTCAGTCTACTAAAAGATTCCATGTTTTTAATTTTTCTTACAATAGGATCATATTATTGTTTAATAAATCCATATTTATGAATCAACTAGAAAGATTATTATGTGCTTTTACAGCTCATCCTTTTGCAACTTAATATCCAACTCAATGAGACGGTCCAAGTCCTGAACCGTCTGCATTTTTATATTTCCAGCTTGCAGGTCTTTGACCCACTGAGCTATACCAGCTTTAACAATCTTGCGGTACTGCGCCTTGGATTCGAGGATACCTTCTATGATTTCAATCTCGCGTTGTACGCTGTGTTGTATTGTTCGATTGGTAGGACTCTGAATTCCACGATTCATACCCCCTATTTGAGTTGAGTTGGTTTTTCATCTTGGGGCTGGCGCAGATTGCGATACAGAGCGACGGAACAGCCCCGCCCTGACCTTCTGCTCCCTTTTCCTTGCAAACAAACAGGAACATCCTCGTATACAAGCCCTTAGAACGGCTCACAGAAGGCGTTTTTGAGCATGAAAAAAGCACCCGAAGGTGCCTACTTTTCAAACAGCAGTCCTAAATAATAACCTGTTGTACATGATGATGTACAACTCCAGCCATCTGGGTTCGGAATGTTCTGAATAACCTCAGAACCACACTTATGGCATGCGAACGTATCCTTTGATATTTGGCGGAGTCTCAACAGCGTGGCGGAATTGTTGTGGTGAAAGGTAAATTGTTTGTCCATACTACAACCCCGGTATCACATCTTTTAAAAATTTCGCTGCATTAATCACTTTAGAAGTAGCTGAATTATCAGAAAGATATTTAAGACCCGCCATAGTTATGCGTGGAGAATTTCCATTGATGATTATGTCTCCTTGCAGGCCTCTTTTTATCGAAATTCCTGTCATAAGGTCCTCGTCGAGCATAATTTCTAGAATTGCAATTCTCTTTGCTTCGCTGATACCCAATACATCGCTAGATAACTCCCGCAGATCAAAGCTCCCTTCATCCATCGCTTCTTCAAGTCGATTGAGAATAGTAAAAATTATATCCGTTGCTTTTTTTGACAAACGATCTCAACTCCCTTCGACATCATATTTCGACGATTAGGAAGGTTTTTCCTTCTGGCATACCGGCCTGCTGCAAAACTGCTTTGTACCGGTCCAATTTCCCCATACACAACCTTTGCATTTCTTCGGCTGTTTTGGTGGGCCTTTCATGTATAGCAAAGTTCCTTTCTTCTGCTTCTTCTTCAAGACTAAAATCCTTTCAAAAGGCAATAAAAAAAGCCACCCAAATGAGTGACTTGTATCTGCCTATGTATTTACAGCACCAAAGCAACACAGGCGCTTATTTAAAACCAGAAAAAATAAACAGCGATAGGTTCTACTCCCGCAAGCGGGATGCAAAACGCTGCGCTGTTGCATAAAAGCATTTGTACTTAGTAACTAGAGAGGAGAGATAAGACCATTTTACAAATTGCTAAAAATGGCCGTCAAAGAACAAAAACCGGACAATACCGGAAAATGGGCAATTAAACCATTATAAGCTGGCTTTTACTCACTTTCTCGATATTACTCGCTATTAAGTAAAAATAAAGTCTTAGACTGCCGCTGTTATCATTCAACTAACGTTCTTCGTTAGCGTAGCGCATTACTTGACCAAATTCGATATGTTGCCGGCCAATAACCTACGTTTTCGTATGATTACTCAGCATAGTGATGTGTAGGTGCACTAACATATCAACAGTCTCTTAAATCAAAAGCTTCTTCTAGTGCGGCAGTATCTTCGAAGATTTGAAAAAACCTTATCTTCTCCTGTTCTACTTCGCAAATAATTGCCCAATCACTCTCGAACACTTTCCCGGTTACATTGACCTTGATGCGGAAATTCCCCCATGCACACGCTGCTTCCTGATTACCGATGAGTTTGTGAAGGACAAAACTCTCTATTTGTTCTGCTTCTTCTAATAAGTTTAAATAATTTCTAACACCTTCTTTTCCATGAAATGTGCCGTATAAAGGAATTTTATTAGAAGGCTCTTTTTTAAGAATAATAAATTTCGCTTCATCATGAACCAATTCGATCACTTTATCAATCTGTTTGCTTCCTAATGCTTGAAAATAATTTGTTAGCACCTGTTGAGCACTTTGCATTTCTACTAATCTCCCTTCGAATAGGCGGAATAAGCTTTGCACAATCCAATAATAACATATTTTATCTACCATCCTGCCCGTTGGCTTAACGCCGCCGCTGCCAGTCTAGAACTATATTTTCACGGTCTAACACTTTATTTCCATCAAACACTCGTCCCAGACAATTCTCTCACCCAGTTTATCCTCATCACCAGACTTCATGGTTTCCCAGCACGTATCACAAAAGGATGCACCCATTGTTGTATTCTCTGGATTCGGGTTGGGGTCATTGCAAAGCATACATTTTCCTTTTTTCGGACTCTTTTTCATAGTAACGCTCCCATCGAAAATAATAAAAGACACGCTGCGGAATTGAACCGCGCAAGGGGTCCGACCAGACTGTTCATGTTTCCGCTGGTTAACTGGTTCCTTGCCGCCTGCGCGTGCCATAAAACCCCGGATTAACCCGAGGAGTGATTCTAGAAACCGCTCAATTACAGAAGCTCTGCTGCGAGCTGCTTGAGCACCAACGGCGTTGGGATGAGTTGGCCGTCGCCTTTGTTGCCCTTGACGTAAGCTTTGTCCTCATCGGCATAATACACAACGCCCTGACCCTCAACGACTGGATAGCCGTTCTCGTCGTCGGTTAGCGATGTTTGTACATGCTTGCCGTGCTGTGCGGCGTGCTCCTCGTCGTGTAAATGCAGGATGCCATCTGAACTCAAAAATGCGAAACGTGGTTGTGTAGTAGACATGATCATGTCCTCCTAATATGTTTTGTAGAAAAATCAAAAAGGCCGGCACATTGGCCGACCTGATTCACCGAGGCTCGAAAGCTGCGGTGCGTTCCTTATTTGATTTTCCATGATACAAATATATCACGCTGAATGTCTAACGAACGGCCAACTTTAGGCCAAAATTCGGTCAAAAAGCGATCAATTATATCTCTAAATTTCAACTAACCTCTGAGTAACTCTTGATCTAGGTACTTTGGATCAAAATATTTTGGATTTTCGACCAATACTCTAATAGCTATTTTCAAAAAAACAACTGCTAACTTCGGGGTTGGAATTCTTAAATTCAGTTCATCAATTACGATTTCTTGATTCTTTGGTTTACTTCCTCCATGTACAATAGAAGAACGATAACTATATATTTTTTTCACGCTATTAAATACCATATCTGGTGTGTATGCATATTCAGATATTTTAAAAATGGCAGCCATTCTCATTGCAAGTTTATGAGTAAGCTCTCCTCTCTCTCCATCACTCAATAATGCCTCCATAGCAATAGTTGCATCTAATATAGAGTCGTCTTCTTCTTCACGTAGTATGCACATATTTAATCTTCGATTGGCAAGCATTAGTTTTTTATTGTTTCCTAAATCAAATCCATTAAATAGATTAGATACTTCCTCAGCTTGGGGTTTATCAATTGTTGTGAATTCATCTCTTAGCCAATAATAATTTTCAAACTCTTTGGGGTATGCCCTTATTGTTGTTCCAAATATTGAACTAAGAAAAGCCTTGTATTGGTTAGTCCATCCGACAGGAATAGCGAGCAATTGAGCATAACCTAATTCATTTACAAACGTTCTAATTCTCATAGAATTAAAAAATGCATTAATTTTATCAAGTGGATACCCAGTTGAATCTAAGAATTGTTGATTAGTGTCGAAATAGGATCTATCTCCTTCAATAAAGAAGCCTTTTAACTTTAATGCATGTGACGCTCCATTAAGAACTGATGATGATATTGGAGATCCGTATTGTTGTATCAAAGTTCGTGAGAGTTGAATATTCTCATCCATTTTAACAATCTCTATACCTTCATCTTCTGAAACTATATACTCCTCAAATTCAAATTTAGTGAATAAAATAGGAATATAGATGTCATAATAGAGTCTATCTAAAAAAAAGAATTTTTCGATAGGTTCATATAATTCATAAAAATTTTCGGCTTTTAGTTCAGAATCTGTACCATAAATATGTAAATATGCTTCAATCAAATTGATAACCAATTTCCGAGCACCTAACATGAAAAGATCATCATCCAAGAATCCTCTGTATGAAAAGATTTTTTTAAAGTAATCATCACTATTTAGTAAAACCAAATATTCTTCAAAACCTTCAATTGTATTAATATCCAATAAATTCGAGTTCTTCTCAAATAAACTTGAATAATTTTTAGGTCCTCCAACAATGTAATGTTTACTTATTTCGTCAAATCCATTCTCTTTCTTTCTTATGTAAGGGAAATCCATATGTGAATATATATAGGGTGATTGTTCTCTTAAAAGGGACTGGACCTGTGAAATACCGGAAAAAACTAGCTTTTGGATGTATGATTTTAACTGATCCTTGTTTACCATTGGCTCACTCCTACCTTAGAATAAAGTTTTTTAGTTTTATTATATAACAAGAATAACTGGCCGAAGCCAGTTATATCAAACACTATTCCTCATTTCCTCTATAATTTCCAGCCCCAATGCTGTAGCTAAAATATTCATCGCTTCAATCTTGATTCTCCTGAATGTGCTCTCACTTATCCCCATCTCCCCACAACTGATGTAATCAAACTCCCCCTCATCATCCAAGTAACTTCGCTGAATCACTTCCCTCTGAACGCTTGAAAGCCTGCTCATTGCCCGCTCAAGCAGTCTGTCCTTTGCCTGCAGTTCCGCTTCCCTGTCCACATTCCATATCGCTATATTCTCAGTCGGCATACTGATCGCATTCGTTGAACCATGGTAACGCGGCGTGTATCCGGGCGTCATGACCGCTTCACGCCGCACTACACCGATCTGACGGTACTGCCGAACTATCTCCAGATATTTCTCCACCGCAAGGCGGGTAGCTTTCTCGTCGACCGGAAGAATGTTAAAAGTAAGCTGTAAGTTGTTTTTTCTTCTTTTCCCCATCATGTTCCCTCACCCGTGGTATAATTTGATGAGGTTTAAGAGTGATGACCCCCGCGAGCCCGGCCAAGGAATGCGGGGGTTGTTTGTATTACTCCGGGATGCATGTCCCACAAAACTCCTGCCTTTCAGCTTGGCAGTCTTCCAGACTCCATCCGTCTACTAAATCCTCAGGGTAACCATATTCCAATAATAATTGACGATAGTCCTTACTCATAGGGTACTACTCCTTTCGTAGCTCTTTGGTGCATACTTGCTTGTTGTCGTGTCCTTCAAATCCAATTTCATGAGCTCGTGAATCACGCGAGTTTTCGGAATGCCAAGCTGTCGGGCGATCTGCGACCTTGAAACACCTTTATTGTCCAGATTAATGATCGTCTGACGCACCTCGTCCGGCAGCGGTTTGTACAATACATCGATTAATGTATCAGGCCCTCTCTTAACTTCATTTTTAGGATTAGGCTGTTTTTCTTCTTTTATAGAATCACCTGAGCGATATTGATGTTTTCTCAAACTGGTGCATCCCTTTTGCGGGGGATTAGCTCTGCAAAGGCCTGCACGTTCGCCACCCCTCTATCATACTTACCGTCGTTATAATCATTTTTACGAGCACTAGCCCACAATTTAAATTCCCCATTTTCAGCTTTAAGGCTGATAATACTGCTGTTAGGCATATATTCTACTTTGTAGCACTCTGACAAAGGGGACAAAGCCACTACACCCCGTCGTCAAACTGTCCACCGTGTAACCGTATTTCGCCAGTATAGGCTTGATAGGCTCCAGTTCGCACGCTTCATGATCCACTCGTTTCTCGGCGTAAATCTCAAATTCACCGCAGTGCTTTGTAGTCTGGCCTCTTGTTTTAAAATTGTTTCTCACCAATGGCGGTCAGCGTCAGCCTAGGGCTGTAAAATCGTAATGGCTTTCATTCTTCATCATATCCCATTAAATAATTGTGCTCAGATAACAAACAACTCACTTTCATTTTCCTGTTACGCTTTGAATAATCCCCAACTGAAGCAGATACCATTTATGCTATTTGAAGAACCAAAATGGCTATAGGCGAATATACATATTTTGTAGTGTAATTCAATGAAATGGGGAATGAAAGTGTATAACTTCTATCAACAACATGGTCGACAAATTCCAAATCCAGGTAGTTCGTATGCTCTGCCACCATCTGTTTTCACTCCAGCAAATAGCACTATAGGTCACTACTATCGAACCATGATAGGTAACACAGGAGTCTGGTCTGTTGTTTTATTTGTTGGCTACAACCCAGCCGCAAATATGGTGACATTGGTCGAACTTACATTGCACGGACTTCAGTTAGTAGTAATAAGTGCCAATGACTTGACTGGCTGGTCTCCAATTGGCCCTATTTTGACACTTAACAGTTCAGATGCACTGTGTACCATGTATCCTTGGGCTTCTGGGTGTTAAGTAAATTTATTAAAGGGGACTCCTAAGGGGTTCCTTTTTTAGCATTCCTCCCTTAGCTTATTTAGATTTATTGCGTCCATTTGTGCTCCTTCTGAAACTCTCGGAAAGCGCGGAACTCGTCTCCCATATCGCCCATTAAACCGTCTCCCTGTACAAATTGACCATTTCCCAGAGCAACTTGTTTTCTGCCTCCAACTTGGATATGCGGCCATTTAAAAAATGGATTTGATCGTCTTTACTCGAATCATCCTCTTGAACAATGCTGTCCGGGTTAGATATATTGTTAGGGCTTGAAGTTTTTCCGGGCCTGCTCTCAACCAGGTCCCATTTTTTCTTCCGTTTATACAGCGCACTATCCCCCATACCAAACTTTTTGGCAATGCTGGCATCTGTAAAGCCTTTGCTTCTCAGGTTCATGTATTGTTGTTTTGTTACGTTGAATCGGTCATTTTGCACCGCTACCCCACCTCCAAAATACCTCCTTGCCTTGTCTTGCAATATATCAATCTTTTCATGAAGCTTCTCCTGCGGAATCGATAAACGTCTGGAAATCTCGTATATTTTGAATCCACCAATCAACAGTTCAATGATCCTTTTCTCCGTGAAATCTAACCGGGATACAAACTGTTCAACGAGAAGAACAGTGTCATCGTCATTAGACGGTATAAAATCAATGAGTTCAGTGTCTTCCTCTAACCCTACAGGCTGGCTTAAAGAATGAACCCGGTTGAACTTCGAGTACTGTAAAATGTTATGTGCCTTTGGCTGGCTAATATGAAGTGCTTCGGCAACTTTCGCTGAATCTGCGTTTTCTAAGCCCTTATCGAAAAGCTGGTAAACTAACCGCCCTGGCTTATCAGGAAGTCGGATTATGCCTGACTTCTGTACGAATTGAAGCATATGACCTTTTATATACGGGAAGGCGTAGGCTTCGAATTTGACCTCCCTGTCACCCGGATCGAATCTTTCAAAAGCCAACGTTAAGCCAATAGTTCCCTCACTTATGAGGTCCTCCAGATCGATTCCCTTAGCAATACAGAGCGGTTTGTATCTCTGCGCGATCTTCTTTACCTGCCGCAAGCCATCCCTTATAAAGTCTTCTTTTGCCCCAAGATGCGGATTAAAGTCACGGATTTTTAATGTGCTCATTAGTGGTCACTCTGGAAGAAAGAGCGGCTTACGCCGCTCCCCCGTTTTTCATTTGCTTGGCAACCATCTTCTTGTAAGCTGTCCATTTGGTAGTGATCTGGCCACTGGTCAAGCCGATGCTTTTAGCAATCTGCATCCATGTCTTGCCTTCTTCACGACGCTGTTGAAGCAATGTAGGGAAATCAACAGGGATATCGTCGAAGTTAGGACGAACTTTTAGAATGTATTCCTCCAGCTCCTCTTTATCGACTACCGGTTCAGAATCTGTGTCAGTAGCTGGATTTTGATCATCCTCTGGCTTGTTGTCGTCCTTAGATTCATTTTCTCCAGTCTGCTCGGACGGATCAGTATTAGCACCTTCTTGCTCTTCTTGCTGATCGTCATTTTGTTGTTCTTCTTGCTGACCGTTTACTGGCTCCTCATCTTTCGGTGGTACCGTATCGACTTGGCCTTTGCGCCATTCATCCCACTTGGCAGCCATTGGCGCGACCCGCTTCCGGTACTCATCCACCATAACCACAAACACGCCCACGCCCATACCAATGTCAGCAGCTATTTTCAGATAGGTATCCCCATCAGCCAAACGCTCTGTAATTTCCACAAAGTCATACTGCATATCGTCAAAGCGCGGCGCTAGGCCGCTGAGTATAAAGTCCTGAATAACTTCAAGGTCAATTTGTTCTGGATCGGCTTTAACCTCCACTTTCTCAGGAGGAAGCCCAAGATCCATGGAGAGCTGTTCTCCTTCCGGCTTCGCTACAGATACCACACCACCATCATCCACGGTGTATTTCGTGATTGGCTTGCCCGTTCTGGCATTCTTCAAAACTTTGTACGTGACAATCTGTGAATCCAGACCTCCGATAACTTTAAGCTCCAACATGCTTTGAAGCGTATTATATTGACCGTCCAGTTCAGAAGCTGGGATGCTAATGGTAATTTCCGTTTCTTCTGATGATTTGAGATTGATCTTTTTAACCGTACCTTTGAAATTGATATAGCTCATCTTTAAGCCACTCCCTTAATGAAATTTTGATGATAGGCCCAGCAAAGTGCGATAGCGTCCGAAGGATCAAAAAGACGTTCCCTTATGTCCCCGATTTTGTATTTGCCCCGTGGGTCGTTTTTCTTGTATAGGACAGGAACCGCAATTTCGTCATAATCGAGGTCGAACAGCATCTGCATTTCCATGGCGACTGTCTCTTTATCCGCATTCCCTTTACCAGTCTGAATTTTCAGCTCCGAAGGACGGATGCCCACAATCGGCTTGTCCAAATGCAGGGCAGCCAAGGAAACAGAAGTATACGCTCCGACAAGTGCTAGTACACTGTTGGCATTTTTAAAGTGAACTGGACGCTCCAGTACAATCAATTCCGGTTCTTCCTGCTCGATCAGTCGGAATGTGTCCTGATAGATGGCATCCAAAACCCCAGGCATTGTAATTGATGAATAGTCCCTTAATCCAAAGTCTATCGGCTTACCATTTCGCATTGTGGCCCAACCAGCAAAATTCGTGCCGTGGTCAATCCCCATAATCTTCAAAGCTGCTTCCCCCTCTTTTTACGCCTACGTGACTGCTTGACCAGCAACATACTGTGTTCAAGGACAAATACCTCGCCTATCACTCTGCCGCCTCGGTCACGTACAGTTTGCTTTAACTGATTTTGATACAGCGGGTCTTTTATCTGACGTCGCATGACTTGTCACTTCCTGCGATGGGCCAGTTACCAAGTATCAGACGAAACTCAGCCATCCCCTTGGTCAACTCGCTCTGCTCAATGTCCCGCAGCTCCTCGAGTAATTCCCTCTCGTCAGGAACTTGTCCAGTGCAGACAAAACGATGTTTCATGTACTCGTAGACGCTCCACCGCGTCCAACATGACGGCTGCATTACGCACCTCGCCGGATAGTACGTTTTTTTATCCCGGACTTGCTGATAAGAACCATCTCCAAGTCCGTATCTAGTACCACCAACCATGTGCTAGGCTTGAGTTTCCATGCCTTCATTTCCTCTTTCTGTCGGCGTGTCGGCCGCGATGGCCGTGTCTGTTTCCCCATGTCCGTTCCTCCCCTACGCGATTTGTTGTGTCTCTTTCTCAAATTTGAGTTTCACTACTCCAGTAGGACCATTGCGTTGTTTTGCGAGGTTGATTTCCAAAATACCTGGGTCCGGTGTGTCAGGGTTGTAGTATTCGTCCCTGTATAGCAGAAGGATATCGTCAGCAACTGCGCTGATTGCCGCGCTACCTGACAAGTCCGAAACGAACGGCCTTTTATTCTGTCGGCTCTCCACATCCTGCTTGACCTGAGATAAACCGATCAATGCACAATCACAGTCCTTTGCAGCTTTCCGAAGCTTCTGGCATACACGATGCAATCCAGAACCGCTGTTGTCGTTACGTTCAGCAGGCTCAACCACTTCTTGCAAGTAATCAACAATGACCAAATCAAGTCCTTCTTGCCGCTTCAATCGGCGCATTTCGGAACAAATGTACTCCGCAGTCACGCCACGGCTATCATCGATATGAATTTTCCGCAGAAACTCCATCTGCATAGAAATACGCTCGATCTGTTCCGGCTTCAGATGCCCTGAACGTATAGCTTGCAGAGGAATGCTGCACAGATTAGCGATCATCCGGTTATAAATCTGCGCCTTGGACATTTCCAAGCTAAAATCAGCAACCTTATGTCCCCGCTGGGTGGCCCGCATCTTAATTTCATTGGCAACGGCTGATTTACCCATGCTAGTTCGAGCTCCAATGACAACCAGGTTAGTACGCTGGAACCCTAGCGTCAGTCGGTCCAATGCTGACCAGCCTGTCATAATACCAAGCGCTCGGGAAGGGTCTTGCGTTTTAAGTACCAAGTCCTCGTACCACTGGATGATGTCGTCAACTGCCGTATCCTTTAGCAATGCTTTAGGCCGAATATCCAGTGAACGCTGTTCAAATTCATCCAGTAATTCCTCAAACCCGCCTGATGACAAATCCAAAAATTTGTCGCGGTATTCACCGACCAAATCCAGCGCTTTACGACGAGCATCGGTTTCGATGAGCTGCCTGATATTCTGCTCCAGCATCGAAACTGCAACGGCAGAGCTGGCCAGTTTAGACAGGTAGGAAACTCCACCCACCTTTTCAAGATGCTTTTCGAATACCGTCACCAACATAGTCATGGATAGTTCCTGTTCAGTCCGATGTAGTTCTAGTATCATTTTCAGCAGATTGCGATGCCAAGGTTGTGTAAATAAGCTTGGTTCTAGTGTTACGGCGACTTCCCCAACAAGGGAGGGGTCTCGAAAAAAGGAACCTAATATTTCAGCCTCAAGTAACTCCGTATTCAGCAAGTCGCTGCTCATCTGCCTTTCTCATCAAGATCGTAATGGGGTCGTCTTCCCGAATTTCTGCTTCCGCCGGTGAAGCCCGATCCATTCGGCGTTCCGTTTCCGGTCCACCACGTTTACGATATCCCTCCAGCGTGCCACGTACATAAGCCAAACTCTTTTTATTCTGCCGAACGGCTTCACGCATGGCTTTTAGCAACCATTCTCCCCCGTAATCGTCAAACAAGGTTCCAAGGTCCTCGCTTTCAAATTGGTTAACCTTTCCTGAGCCCGTAAAATTATTTTCGTAAGCGCGGTAGATATAGCCAAAGGAATGATCCGAAGGAATCCCTCCTCCCCCACCCCTTTGTTCTGTATCTAATTCCTGTACAGTATCTAAAGATGTAGTAGTGGTTTTTTTAATAATTGCTTTAAATATTGTTTTAGAGAGCCGAAATCCCTTGGTATGACAGGAAAAATCACGTTTCACAGTTACCTTTTTAGTAACTGGCGAGTTACCTTTTTGGTAACTGAACAGTTGCCTTTTGTGTAACTGAGTTACCTTTTTAGTAACTCGAATCGGTTGCTTTTTTGGTAACTCAGTTACTTTTTTAGTAACTGGTTTGCCGAGATTTGGGGTATGAGTTTCAATGTTAATTTTGATTAAATCGTTCATCATTTTGGGGTCATATCGCTCCACCACATCGACAGTCCACATGTCATAGTGCTTATTGATCTGGAACACATTCATGTGCTCGTCCCAAAACAGCACATGATTTTCAACCAGCTTTTTTAGTTCCTTTTTGATATGTTCCTTACGAACGCCACATAGCTCAAAATGTTTTAGCATAGGAATTTTGGCCGATGGCTTCCCGCATCCCCAGCTCAGCGTGAGGACAAAATCAATAATATCCCGCTGCCGCTGAGTAAACTTCCGCCGGATCAGCTCTCGATGTATTTCATGTGATATGCGTATATGTGCGTCCGTAGGCTGAGGATTTACATTGGAGTCCACCGGCTTCACCACCTAATCTCTTGCGATTTTTATATAAATACCGTTCGCTTCTTCACACTGCCCAGAATCATTTACACACTCTGCTCCCTATCATCCCGGAGAAATATATAGGGATACTTCGCACGAACCACTGTCCAGCCTGGATAGCCCCGCGCGAAGTATTCTCGCACCTCGCGCTTAAAGGCTACAGGATCGGACTCTTTAATCCGCCAAATGTGTTCACCGATCATGCTGCGTAACAGCGGCTTGCCAGTAATCTCATCTATAGAACTCATTCAAATTCCATTTCGTCCTGACCTGATCCATCAGCAGGCTGCTGCGAATCAGTGTTATTTGGCTGAGCTGCATCACCTGTCTGAGGTGTTTCGCCGTCTTTAGGTTCGGCTGGCATATCAAAGACAAAAGGTTCATCGTTTGGAGTGATATCTTTACGCACCGTTTCATCCTGAGTAACCGCAGAAGCAATCTCCACGCTGATGGGTAGCCACTTCCACCCGGAACGTACAACTGTCTTCTTGCACATTTCGGTATAGTCAGTCACCCAAGGCCCTTTACTGGATGCCTTGGAACGCTTCTTATGTTCCTCAATCTCGCTGATCGGCATGTAATGGATAAAATGACCGCCGTCATTAAACTTGGCAACCATATAAGCCCCAATGATCTTCCCTGACTCGGCAGGTTGAGCGTCCTTACGCAAAAACCAAGGAACGTGCTGCAATTTTTCCTCCAGCCCATATGTCAGCTCAATGAAATCATTTTCATAGACTTCGTGGGCGGCAATAGACTTGATGTTTCCAGACCGTCGTGCTAGATCAATCATGCCCTTGTAGCCAATGATGAATGTGGCTTCTGTACCGTATGGGATGATGTAGCAATGACCGATCAGGCCTGGTTCCAGACCAAGCTGTGCCGCTTGCATGACCGCCCCCATGAGAGATGGCATAGAGCATTCCAGTAGCTTCGGATTCGTGCGGATCGTCGTCAGGGCAATACGGCTGAGCCGATCAATGCTCATATGCTTTGGCATAGCCTCCGCAATCTGATACTTCATTTTGTCCATATAAGCGGCAATGGTCTGAGAAGGTGTAGGCGCATCGTTTTTTGCCCCAGCCGCCTTATTTTGAAGCTTTTTTTCAAGGGTTGCTCCGTTACTGCGTTGTCCTGCCATAATAGCCTCCTTACTTCACCAAGAACCGTCGAGAAGACGTGGTGTTTGCGTATTTTTCAAAGATATGTGGCTGCTCCTGCTTCAAGCGCTTAGTGTCCAAGCGCGTTGTTTGACTGGACTTCCAAGTTACCAAAGGTTCCCCGTTATACGTGGCAACCTCATTTTCACCGATAGCTGCCTTCAGCTCGTTCTCCAATCGCTTGACCTGCTCCGCAGCCACTTGTGCGTCTTCTTTAGCAGCAATGAGCTTGTCCACCAGTAATGCCTGATCTTTGTCCAGCGTGATTTCTGTCGCTGGCCGAGAAGCAGGATACAACCGATTCAGCAGCTCAGTTGAAGCAGCGCTACCGTCTACCATCGGCGGAACCCGTGGAATTACATGCTTGTTCCAAAACTCGTCTTCGATTTGGATAAGGGACTCAATGATACCTTCGTTTCGCTCGACCAGCTTGTATTGGAATTTCTGACCACCTATTAAAACAGCGAAGTAACCATAATCCACACCAAGCACAGCCATGTAATGTTGGAGCTGAATGGCGTATTCGTCAGGAACCTGATCGTCGGCCCATTCGCTCAGCTTATAGGCGCTGGCTGTTTTACATTCCAGGATCCCAAGTCCTCGACCACCTTTGTCTAAAATCAGGCGGTCCACATTACCCAACATAAATTTATGTGTAGGGTGCTGATACATCTTATTGCTGCGTTGCACACGCAATCCGGTTTGGTTCATAAACTCACGAGCGACTAAATCCTCTAGCTGGTTACCCCAGTAAGCTGCTTCGCCTGGTTCGTCCGGTACGATCTCATCCGTTTTCTCAAGAAACACACCAACGGGTGACTTGTATCGATTCAGTCCTGCGACAGCAGAAGCATCAGAACCACCAATGCCGCGTTTACGCAATTTCAACCATTCGTCACGTTCAATACCTTTTGTAATAGCAGCTACATTCACAGCCATATACATATCGCTCCCTCTTGTTAGGAACGGCCACCCATGATAAGATGGCCGTATTCACATATTTAGTTTTCAAAAGATCAGTGATAGCCCGTTACCGCGGGCTATTTTTTTATAATGAAAAAGCTAACTCGTTTCGGTACAACTTCGCTATTCGCTATCTTGAGGCCAGTATCAATGATGCTTTTGAACTGCTCTGTGACTTCTCTTTGTCCCACTGTCTTGATTTTCAGCGCAGTATAAAGCCCCACATTTAACGCGATAGCTTCTAAAAACTCATTAACATCCACAGATTCGTCGGTGCTAATTTTTGCAAAAAACTCCACCACTTTTTTATGAGTTGCGTTCATGCCGATTCTCCTTCCATGATTTCATCATGTTCTACAATCTGCTGATACTCGACGATCACTGGTGCATTCTCGATGCTGACAATGAGCTCATCATTTTCATCTAAAACATGAAATTCAGAATGGACATTATTTTCATATTCCGTACCGACTTGCTTAATCTCAATGACTTCGCTGCCATTTAGCTCCGTTCCAATTTCAAAAATCCTTGTTGGATTAGAGACAACGGTCAAACGTTGAATAACTTGCACAAAGTTTCCTCCTTCCGTATGTAATTTCAAGCAGACTGGATTCGAACCAGCAGTCAGGCGCGCTCCGTCGTTTTCCGCCTGATATTCTCACCATCGCGTGTACACGTACCATCGTGTCGCTGCTTTGTGTGATGCGTCAGCCGCATCTTCCGACGCCGAACGGGAGTAGGTTATGTTACCGTCCGACGCCGGAAGACAAGGCCGACATGGCCTGTCCGTTGCCAGCTTGTCCTATATCACTGGCGACATATTTCCGAAAAACTCCAACCGTTCTTCTGCTGGCAGAAGATTTAGGCTCAGCAAGGCGTTATTCCATTGAAAGTAGGCTTCGTCCCGCTCCTGTAGTAGCTCCTGAAATTCAGATGAAAAAGCTGAACCACCCGCATGTAGAAAAGCTTCTATTGCATCCGTGTTGGCCTGCGTTCCTGCCTTTTTATCAAGAAAGTTTTGAATGAGACGTTCCTTAATTGCCTGTGTCATATGCGGTCACCCTTGCTTTCTGCCGCAGAAGGAGATAGAATAAGCAACACAAGAGACTTTAATCGAGTTCTCAAACCAAGCGTTCGGCCCGCCAGCCGAGCGTTTTTCTTTTGTTCCTGAAAAGATAAGTGAAGATTCATCATGAACGCTGCTTGAGCAATACTTTTTTGTCGGTGACTCTCAGAAACGATTTCCGGATTTTGCAGCATCATGTTTAAATTGTGCTCTGCGTTTGCTGCGACAAATTTGGCTTCATCCTCTAATCTCTCGATTTCCATTTACATTCCCTCATTTCATATATTTTTTAGCCTTCAAGTCAGCGCGATGTTCTTTCCATGTCGCAAGCCAACTAAAGGAGTATTCCTTACATAGCACCGCCGCAAAGTGGGTAAGGGCCGTAATAGCTTCAACCGTCTCCATTAGCAGACGCTTCATATTTTGGCGTTCGGATTCTGTGAGCTGGTCAGCAGTTTTGCTAATTGGGACCTCAGCAGACAGAACAAGAACTTCCCTCATTTCTTCAATCGTCTTGAACAGTACACTTGCCCTATGTAGATCTACATTGTCCAGCCAGGGCGCAAAGGCACCGCCTGTAACTTCCCCGGCTGCTGCAATGTAAAGCTGACCGTCATCATAATGCTCCGCCGCTTGTTGCATGAGCTCTTTCGATGGTTTGCGGGAGCCTTTGATGATCTTTCCAATTAATGAAGCATCCACGTGAGCAGCTCGCCCCGCTGCGTTACGCGTTTCCCCCCGTCGTTTCAAAACCTCCTGAAGATTGGGACCAAACTGTCCAATTGACATGTTTTTTTCCTCTCCTTTGTCCGATTGACACGTTTATTACGGACAGAGGGCTGATGTAGTATTAGGTTGTAAGTTCTTCCCCTCGTATCTCCTCAACCCGCTGGAGCCGGTACAGCCCGGCGGGTTTCTTCCTATTCATATGGACCCTGATTTGTTCTCTCTTAGCCATTCCAAGGGTTCCGGCCAGAGGACTCGTTTGCCGCGAGCACCACCAATGTTATATATAGGAAAGCCTGGCTCCTCAACCATGTCATAAGCCGCCTGCTTCCGAATTTTCATTCGTCTTGCCATTTCAGGAACCGTGATAATCTCGCCAGAATGCCGATTCAATTACTGCACCTCCTTTCCGTATCAACAGACTTCTATAGAACGAATCCAGTAAAAACGCATAACTAAGTTCCTCCTACGACGCTTTAGTTCTTGAGTTTAAAAGCGTTTTGAGTTCTTTAATGTATTTCTTTCGCAAGCTGGCAACGCGTATGTGTGTTTTTTTCCAAGCTTCATTACTCATCTTCTCTGGTTTCATCTAACCCACTTCCTTTGCAGCAATACTATTTAGATGATCTAAAATTTCATGTGGTATTTTTTCGTAGTATGCTGAAGCTTTTAGTTCAATTGGATTAACTCCTAGTACAGTAGCCAATGCATCATTGAGCTTATCTGAAGCTGGTGAAGTTTTTCCGTTTTGCAACTTACTGAGATAATGTTTAGTGAGCACATTTCCGGTGATATCGCCAACTAAAGAGCATATTTTATCTAACTTTAAACCACTTTTTTTAATGGCATTAGCCAGCAACTCAGAATACTTTTGCATTGTCACATCACCTCCAAACAGAATGTGATTTTTTAAATCAACTTTATGTGATTTATATTATCACATTGATTTTATTTGTCAACAATAAGTGATAAAAAAATATCAAACATGTATATGTTGATACTTTTTTGTCAACTATGAGATAATTGAACCTAATCGCGAAGGAGTTGTTATATAGATGAAATACTCTGATTTATTAAAGGAGTATATTAAAAAATCCAGGCTTACATTAGAGGAGATATGCAGTCGATTAGAAAAAGAAGGATTATCAATGAGTCGTGAACATCTCAGTCGTTTGCAAAACGGAAAAACTCCACCTACCTCAGACGAACTTAACCGTGCTATTGCTAAAGTAATCGGAGGAGATGCTGAAGAATTAATCATGGCAGCTTATATAGAAAAAGCACCTGATTTTGTAAAACAAAAGATTCAGGTGGGAGAGGATATAACCCAATTTTTAAATGCTGCTTTGGGGCATGTTAAAATGCCATTAAATGGGGATGATCCGTCAGAAACATTCGAGTGGAAGGATTTGTTCGCTGTCATTAACATGGAGGAAAGACTGGAGTTGTTGAAAATTGTTTTACTTGATGGAAAGGAACATAGCAGAGAAAGTGATAATGGAGATCAACAAGACAAAAGAAACTATAACAACGCAAACGAAACTATTCGTTTGTTAGAAGAGGAAGCCCAAAAAATGGGCTTATCTCCTTCAGACCCTGAGTTTATTGAAATGATTAAAGACAGTATGGAGATCATTCGGGTTGCACGCGGAAAGAATAAGAATTAAATCCGGTTTCAACCTTTCTATATGTTGTGGCTCTACTCTCTCATCATTTTTAGATCTGTCTGTACTACTCATGATGGTCACTTCCAATCTTTCGTTCAATATCTGGATTAATTTCATGTTTTGCACAGTATAATTGTATACGTTAGTACTCAACCTATTGTTTCAAGAATCTAGGAGACTTCGTTTTTTTGCACTATTGACAATTACATTATATATCCCCATTCCTTACATGAAAAAAAGGATTTTTAGGAAATCATTCGACAATTTTTGTCATCGTGCAAATATTTACAGATAACATGAGCAAATCCCCCAACCGATGGGGTTAGTAATAAGGATGATTTTGGTGGTTATCATAATCGTAGTTATTCTTTTAGCCATATTGTTTGGGAAGGGAATTAGAAATTTATTCTCACTTGCTTTCATAGGTATATTTACTATTTTCTTATGGGAAATTGCCTGGTGGGGGAAAGTTATAGACTTAATTCTAGCCCTTATTTTTTTTGTCCCTATAATCAATGGTCTTATACAGGGATTCCGTACACCAAAGGTTGTAGATACTGTTCCCTCAAAACCAAGTGGTACAAGGCATGTTGTTAAAAGTGTCGAAGTGAAACCACGTGAAAAAGCTCAGACTTCTTTTTTATCTGACTTCAATTTAATTGAGATAGCGAAGCCATATGGAGACATTGACCTAAGTAAAGTAAATGTCACGATGGTTTCCAGTACCTTGATGAAAAGGGTTCCTTATTTTAGAAAAATTCAGTTGGAAAATCGCGAGTACATACCTGCTCGTAAAGTTACTTCCTCAAATGAATCAGGTATTTCACTTACAAAGCAATCCTAAGTTGAATTAGAAGCTGTACGGAAAAATTTCCATACGCATAAAATTTCGGTACAATATAACCTAAAGCCCTTTTCGGGCTTTTCTTTCGGAATAAAAACAGAACATATATTCCCTATTTCAATTTAGGAGGTTCGTCATGAGAGGACATATAGCCCAGAAAGGGAAGAAATACTACATCGTCGTGGATATGAAAGATGAGGTAACAGGAAAGCGTCGCAGGAAGTGGCTTACTGGCCCCAATGGAGGCTTCGATAAGAAAAGAGATGCTGAACGTGCGATGCCTGACATTCTCAGTGCTTTTAATAAAGGAACCTTTGTAGAACCGACCAAGAAAACTTTCGGTGAAATTATGGAGACCTGGCTCAAAGACAAAAAAACCTCGGTTAAACATGGTACTTGGAAGTCTTATGAGTGGCTTGTAAACACACACATTATTCCTAACCTTGGGAAAGTGCAGATGACAAAATTAAAACCACAGCACCTCCATAATTTATATCATGAAATACTTCTACCCAAGTTATCTGTAAGCTCTATCAAGAAGGCTCATGTCTTAATTTTAGATGCTTTAAACCGGGCAGTAGCCTGGGGAGTTATCACTCAGAATGTTGCTTCTTATGTAGAATTACCCCAAGGAAAAAAGAAAAAATTTGAGGTCTGGAATGAACATCAATTAAAAATGTTCCTCGATGCTGCATCTGAAGATCAATACTTCATGGCCTTCGAGCTCGCTGCCTCTACTGGCATGCGTCAAAGTGAAATACTTGCACTACCCCGAGCAGAGGTAGATTTACAGAGGAAAACGGCTTCGGTTCGACAAGCTTATACCATTTCTGAAATAGGACATGATCTTGATGATACTAAGAATGATAGCAGCGTTCGCTCCATCGCACTGTTTGCTAATACCGTTAATTTTTTGGAAAATCACTTTAGAAAGCAAGAATATGAGCAAGCCAGAAATAAGCTATACAATGATTCAGGCTTAGTAATTCAAACGAGTGTAGGAACGCCTCTTGGCCCCCGCAATCTAATGAGACATTACTATCGTATTTTGGACAGAATTGTAAAGGAACATCCCGATTTCCCCCGAATTCGTTTCCACGATCTGCGACACACTCATGCAACACTACTTCTCAAAGCTGGTATCCATCCAAAGATCGTTCAAGAGCGACTTGGACATTCGTCTATCAATGTAACTCTGGATACCTATTCACATGTTCTTCCGAATCTCCAAGAAGCGGTGTTAAAAAACATTGGCGATTCAATCACAGGAGAGAGCATTAGCACCGAAGAACCCACTTTACTAGATTAAAGGGTAGAAAAATGGTAGAAGAATGCTCAATTCAACAAAAAAGCGCGACCTCCAAAAAGCTTGGAAGCCGCGCTGTGCTTGAGTTTCATAGAATGCTGGTGAAGGGAATTGAACCCCCGGCCTACGCATTACGAGTGCGTTGCTCTACCCCTGAGCTACACCAGCAGGTCAGTGTAACTGACAACAAAAACTATTATACTCTTAGTTACATAAAAATCAATCACTTACATCAACTTTTTCAACTAGGATTTGGGGTTAATTCGGTAACATTTCCTGTCGCAGTGCCAGATAGTTTCTCTGCGACGGAACGGAGCTTTTGGTGACTGGAGGAAGGCTTGTCACGGCGATCATCAATTTTAACCGAGGTGGAAACACGCTTGGCTCCAGACAGGAATGGCGCTTCGTGCAGCGCAGCAATGGCGGTGAACACATCGTCCAACGAACCTTCAATAATCGTACTCATGGAGGTAAGCTCATAGGTAATTCCTTTTTGCGTCTTCAACACTTTTTGCATCTGGGCAACGTAGTCGCTCAGGCTTGTACTCCCCGTTCCAATCGGGATCACTGTCACTTCTGCAATAGCCATCGCCAAGTTCCTCCTTTAATTTAAAATCGTCGCTTCTTTAAAAATCTAACATCTCAGTCCGATAGAGCGAGCAACCTTATTTCACAAAAATAGTTCATATGTATGCTGCTTGTTTCTGTAGGAAACACTCTATCATTCATTGTACCGTTCAAACTGCCTCAATTCAAATACAGCCCGCGACTTCTCTGCATATTTTGATTTTCCATTCCTTTTCCTTTACGTATGGCTTCGAATGTTGCTATAATACTCCTTGCACTTATTTGAAATTTTAAGTTTATATACACAATATGTTGGGTTAAATATTCATAACACGTCTAAATATAGTGATGTAGCCGATAAATCGTACGGGAACCATCTTTTCCCCCTTCATTGGCAGGTGCATCGCTATTTCTATGTTATTGGATTACATACAGCCCCCAAATGCTGTCTGACCATCGCTTTTTTCGCCATTATCTTCTCATCATGATCATTTTCATGCCTATTCCCAAGTATGATTCCAAATCAGGAAAGCGAGGAATTAATCCTATGCCACAACTCGTAACCAAACCAAACAATCGCCAGTTGGCTTTTGATGAAATACGCATTTCCGTATATGCCGACCGTGTACTCAGCGGGCTGGACAAGCTGGATAAAGATCGTCTCATTCGTGGTGTAACTAGCAAACTGCGCCGGGACGAAGTCACGGGGGATGACATCAGCAACGCGTTTGCGATGGGTGCCCTTGAATTGGTTAGTAAGGAAGAACCGGACTGGAAATTTGCCGCTGCGCGTGCTTTGCTCACTTCCTTGTATAAAAAAGCGGCCACTCACCGCCGTTATAAATCCTATGCGGACGAGCCTTACGGTGCTTTTTATCCACTGATCACGGATTTGGTCCAAAAAGGAATTTACCGTCAAGAACTGCTCGACTACTATACCAAGGAGCAGATTGATGAGTTGGGTGATTCCATATTGCCGAAAAATGATCTGTTGTTCGATTATATCGGGCTGCTAACGCTGTCTGAGCGCTATTTGGCCAATGATTTTGACGGACGCGTAATGGAACTGCCGCAGGAACGCTACATGATCATCGCGATGTACCTGATGCACCAAGAGCCTGCCGACAAGCGGATGGATTTGGTCAAGGAAGCATACTGGGCGATGAGCAACATGTACATGACAGCAGCTACACCAACCATGTCCAATGCCGGAAAAAAGGTGGCCGGACAGCTCTCCAGCTGCTTTATTGACACCGTAGACGACTCGTTGGAAGGCATTTTCGACTCCAATACGGATGTAGCCCGTCTTAGCAAAATGGGCGGCGGCATCGGCGTATACCTTGGTAAAGTACGGGCGCGTGGCTCCGATATCCGCGGACATAAAAATACAAGTTCCGGCGTCATTCCGTGGATTCGCCAGTTGAACAATACAGCTGTTAGCGTCGACCAATTGGGTACTCGCAAAGGTGCAATTGCCGTATATCTGGACGTATTCCATAAGGACATCCTCGCGTTTCTTGACCTGAAGCTGAACAACGGTGACGAGCGGATGCGTGCACATGACGTGTTCCATGGCGTATGTCTGCCTGATCTGTTCATGGAGCGGGTCGAAGCACGGGGTGAATGGAATCTGTTCTGTCCGCATGAAGTGAAGAAGGTGATGGGCTGGAAAGATGACAACGGTCGTCCACTGGGCCTGGAAGATTTCTATGATGAAACCTTCGGTTCAGGTACCTTCCGCGAGAAGTATGAGGAGGCGTCACAGCATCCCATTCTCTCTCGTATTACAGTGCCTGCCATCGACATTATGAAGCGCCTGATGAAGTCACAACTGGAAACAGGTACACCGTACATGTTCTACCGTGATACGGTAAACCGGGCGAACCCGAACCGCGCCCATGGTATGGTATATTCCTCCAACCTGTGTACGGAAATTATGCAAAACCAATCTGCAACTGTAGTAGAAAAAGAAGAATTGGTCACCAAGGACGGACAAACACGCATCGTTATTTCCAAAATTCCTGGCGACTTTGTGGTGTGCAACCTGAACTCCATTCATCTGGCTCGTGCGGTTCCGGCAGGTGTGCTGGATCGCCTCGTACCGATTCAGGTACGTATGCTGGATAATGTTATTGATATCAACAACATTGAAGTACTGCAAGCACAATATACGAACAGCCAATATCGCGCTGTCGGTCTGGGTACATTCGGACTGCATCATCTACTCGCACTGGAAGGTATCCGTTGGGAATCCGATGAAGCGGTAACCTATAACGATCATTTGTATGAAAAAATTAACTACCTGGCCGTCAAATCCAGCATGGAGCTAGCGAAAGAAAAAGGCCGTTATGCCAAATTCGAGGGCTCTGACTGGTCTACCGGGCACTATTTCACTTCCCGTGGCTATACAGACGGTACACGCGAAGGCAAATTTGTCACTACCTCCGAGTGGAGTGAGCTTGCAGAAGAAGTCCAACAAAACGGTGTCCGCAACGCATGGCTGTTCGCCATCGCGCCTAACGGTTCCACGTCTATTATTGCAGGCTCTACCGCCAGCATTGATCCATTGTATGAGCTGCTTTCCTATGAAGAGAAAACAACTTACAAGATTGCTAACCCTGCACCGGACTTGAACGAAAAAACCATCTGGTACTACAAGACGGCTTTCTTGCTGGATCAACACGCTTCGATCAACATGGCTTCTGCACGTCAGCGTCATATTGACCAGGGCCAAAGCTTTAACCTGTATGTACGGCCTGATATTAAAGCAACTGAATTTTTAGAGCTGCACATCCATGCCTGGAAATCAGGTATGAAATCGACCTATTATGTACGCAGCCGCGCACTGACGATTGAAGAATGTGATAGCTGCGCATCCTAAATTAAAGGAGAGAAGCTCTCATGCAGTTACAGAAGATTTTTAACACGGAAGCGCCAAATCGCTCTACCCGTATTATTGAAGGCGAAAGCTCCGGTATTTTGAATTGGAACGATATTCGAATGCCGCATATGTATAAACTGTATAAAGTGCTGCTGCTGAATCACTGGATTCCAGATGAAATCCCGATGTCCAAAGACGCGTCCCAGTTCCCTGTGCTGGATGCCGAAGAACAGCGCACCTTCAAAATTAACATCGGCCTGCTGGCTGTACTGGATTCGATGCAAACCATGTTTGTCGGGGATGTAAAACGCTATTTTACCGACTCTTCACTGGAAGCTATTTCAGCGATTATCGGGCAGCAGGAAGTGGTGCATAACCAGTCCTATTCCTACGTTCTGTCTTCTTTGGTGTCCGATCAGGAACAGAAGGAAATTTTTGAATACTGGAAAAACGATCCTGTCCTGCTGGAGCGTAACACATTCATCTCGGATATTTACCAGGAGTTCCGCGATGAGCAGAACCCGCAAACCTTTTTCCAAGCGATGGTAGCCGATTTGATTCTGGAAGGCATTTTCTTTTACAGTACATTTGCTTTCTTCTACAATTTGGCCCGTGATCAGAAAATGATGGCAACCAGCCAAATGATCTCGTATATTCAGCGTGATGAAAATCAGCATTGCTACTTTTTTGCTGAAGTGTTCAAGCAGCTATTGTCTGACTTCCCTGAGCTGAACACCAAGGAAAATACGGACTATGTCTATCGTATGATTAACCGCGCTGTGGAGCTGGAAACGAATTGGGCGCATTATACGCTCAAAGAGGTTCGCGGCATCGACTTGAACGAGCTGAGCGATTATATCAAATACATGGCAAATATGCGCCTGAGATTGCTTGGTATGGACAAAGCGTACGAAGGCGTAGATGTAAACTGTATGCCTTGGATTAAACCATTCTCAGACGAAGCGCTGAATGCGACAAAAACGGACTTTTTTGAAGCAAAATCACGCAATTATGGCAAGGTCGGAGATGACAACGGATTTGACGATTTGTAAGTCAATAAGATACAGCCTTAACTCGGTACTTACCGGGCTAAGGCTTTTTTCATGAGAATTTACACAAGTACGCAAAAAAATCATGAAACATCTGAATAACTATTCATATTTTCCTATTTGTACACGATATATATGAAGGTAAAAAAAACATAGTAAGGAGCATATTATGAAAAGCAGCGTTAAAAAAAGAATGGGATTACAATCCAAACTCTACTTCATCTTGCTCATTCCTTTAATAGTGATTGGCGTCATTGTTCTGTGGACGACCAATCAATCCATCCAGAATGCTTCTCTATCAACCATGCAGCTAAACAATGAAACGCTGGCAAAGAACACGGCCCAGTTATTGGACAAATCTGCAGTCAAGAGCTTAAATACTGATTCATCTGAGCAAAGCAGCGAGTATAAACAGCTTCGGAACGAGTTAAATACGCTCAGGCTGCAAACTGGAATCCTGTACATCTATATGTACAACCGTGTGGGCAATGAGTGGAAAATTACGGTGGATGGAGCCGCATGGGACGACAAAGACTACAGTCCATTCGGAACTCCTGTAAGTTTTACCCTTAAAGAAACGGAAGAGAAATTGAAACAAGGGGAAACAGTGACTACAGATATTACAACGGACCCTGAGTGGGGGACGATGTTTTCCTCCTTTACTCCCATTAAGGATACAGATGGAACCATCATTGGTTATTTGGGAATCGATAGATCCCTGTCCTCTGTGACTGAAGTATACGAACATACCTTGCCCGAGGCCTACCGATTAGTTATCCCTGTTATCTCTATCATTCTGATCATCTCCATTGCGGCTATGATGCTGGTAACCCGGCGTATACTGCGTCAGGTGAGATTTATTAAAAATACACTGGAGCAAGTAGCCGACGGCAACCTTACGGTTACATCGTCGCAAGTAACATATGATCAGTTAGGCGAAATTAGCAAATTGACAAACAAAATGGTGGAAGCCATGTCCAATATAATTGTAGATATTCAAAGCAGTTCTAGCACACTCCAGCATGCATCAGAGAATATCGTCGTGACAACGGAGGGGACACTCCACCAAACTGAGGAACTGTCCCGCACACTCCAGCAAATTGCCGATGTCTCTATTAACCAAGCGGATCAAGCAGTGGAATCGGTTCAACAATCTGACCGATTAGGAAAAACGCTGGATGAAGTCGGAAGCCATGTGCAACAATTTACGGATACGGCCCATCATCTCAATGAGGTTCGTAATCAGGTAGCCAGTGAGCATGAACTGTTATTAGAAAAAGGACGAGAAAGTGCCCTGCGTATCAAGCAGATGCAGCGTATGTCACACGCATTAACCGAAAAATCGCGCGAGGCGGCTAACATCGGTCAGCAAGTACAGGGCATCGTAAAGCAGACGCAGATTTTGTCCTTTAATGCATCTATTGAAGCCTCACGTGCAGGCGAAGCTGGCAAGGGTTTTTCTGTGGTCGCTCATGAAATGGGACAACTTGCACAGCAATCTGCCATATCGATTCGGGAAATCGATGAAATCTTAAGAAGCTTTGTTGAGCAAATTGAGCAAATGGGTGATCAATTTGATGAAAACATAAAGACCGTCAATGAACAAGAAACCCAAATTTCGGTATGTCTACAGTCTGTTGACAAAGTCACCCAGGTTTCACAGGAAGTTCAGGAGTTAGCCGCACATCTAGCTCAATTGACGGCAGAGATGCAAGAGGTACGTCACAGCGTAGATCAACATTTAAATCACACAGCCAGCGCGGCACAGCAGACTGCCGGAATGACAGAAGATGTATCAGCAAGCGCCCAGAAGCAGGCCCTAGCGGTAAAAGAACTATCCGAAGTAGCCCGCAATCTCACCACACTATCAAACAATCTGCAGCGTCATGCCGACCAGTTCCAGGTAAAAAACGCTGAATAGTGAATATTATGTTGGATTCGATTCAACTAAACGAAAAGAAGTAAACTAAAATGGAGCATCGCTAAAGTAGCGAATGCTCCATTTTTATGTTTTGAAAGCCAAGCAGAGTTCACCTTTATCCGAGTAGGTGCATACATATAACCTAGAAGTGTGTATTCAAGCACTTCAGAACCATACCCGTTCTTATGATGGAGGTAGCGCCGCTGTTTTCACCTGTTTCGTATAAGAAGGATAGCCTCCCGTATGCTGGAGCATTTCGATTTCACGCAAAATACGCGGCAAGTCAGCGACCGAGTTCATCACGATGTGGGCTCCTGCCCTTTTCAAACCATATACACTCTGTCTGCGCCGTTCCTCAGCCACTCTGTCGTTCGCTTCATGGCTGGTCGTTTGAGCTGCGGTCGTCACGCTTTCGTTATGGTTCAAGACACCAATCGTCCATACACCGGCGTTCCGTCCCTCTTGCATATCCGCTGCTGTATCTCCTACTTTCACAATATCGCTCAGCGGAAATACCTGCAAGCGATGTGCAATTTCATAGATCATCCACGGATATGGCCTCCCCTGCGAAACTTCACAAGGGGCTACCATACAATCCAGCGTATAGGGTGACTGTGCAGGCGTAAATACGTGACTGAGCATCTCCATCGGACAGGATGCAGTGGCACCTGACTGAATACGACGATCCTGCAACTCCTGCAGCGCCCTGTCTATACCGATAGCAGGCTCAGCCCCTTGGATCAAGGAGCGGAGAACAGGGACAAGCTCGAGATAAATATGCTCAATATCCACTCTGCCAGGATGCGCACCAAAGCACTCCAGCCATTTTTTCCGAACCTCTGAAAGTCCCAGCACATTCGCAATATGATCCCGGATCGGCATTCCTCGCCCATGAGATACCTGTTCTTCAGTTACCTGTATACCTTTCCATCTGAAAATGTCACGCATTCCCTGGGTTAAGCCTCGTCCTCCGGGGTCTAACAATGTACTTTCGAGATTAAAAATAACCGCCTGTATCATGCAATCCCCGCCTTTCCGTACCGCGGCTATCCGCAATCTTTATTTTGCTTAGGAACATGATACACAGCTAACGTAAACTGAAATGTCGTAAACGGTAAGCGGATTGTAATTGAAAATAAATTCCTTGATTGGTTGTGAATACCGAGTGTGATAAGAGGAGGAGTCGTAACATGAGACAGCCTTGGAATGAATTTAATTCCAAAATGCCTTGGCGGATGGAGCTTGGTTGTTATGCGCTGAATAAACTGGCCTGTGGAGGATTAGTTTTTGGTCTCTTATGGATCTACTGCTATCTGACAGAGGAAATAACAGGGATTCCTCTGACTATAGCAGGTAATAGTGGTGAACTGACCGCGCAGCTGTGGGCCTATGGTTTTGCCCTTCCTGCCGCTCTTGCCGCTGATGCGCTACGCGATCTTTTACCCTGGCTTCGCAAGCCCGAGCAGCTCACCCTATACCTCGCTGCAGGATTCAGTGTCTTTCTCCTACTAGGTTCTTTGATGTCGCCTGCCGGAACGGGCATTTTATGGAGCAACGGCATAGCAGGTGCAGGGATTACACTGCTGTATTATGGAGGAAGGCACTGGCTGAACCGTGAATATGGATTACAGATCATGCTGGCCTTCCTCCTGCCACTGCTGCTATGGCCTATAGGGCTTCAATAATGTCGCCTGCGATCACAGAGGCAGGATACTGGCGATGACGTGCGGCTGTTTCTCCAGCCGCACCATGCAGATACACGCCAAATGCTGCTGCCTGCGAAGCATTCAAGCCCTGAGCCAGCAAACCTGCGATGATGCCTGTTAGCACATCGCCCGCACCGCCTGTCGCCATCCCCGCATGGCCTGTGGTATTGACGTAGGCCGTTCCGTCAGGACAAGCGATGACGGTACGCGCTCCTTTGAGCACCAGCGTGACCCCACGTTTCCGGGCGTACTCCCGGGCATGGGTGATGCGGTCACGCTGCACCTCTGCTGTCGGTATGCCCAGCAGACGAGCCATTTCACCGGGGTGCGGCGTCAGTACGACCGCCGCACTTCTCGGCTTCCAAGCCTCCAGCTCAGGCCCCGCCGAGGCGAGGATGTTCAAGGCGTCCGCATCAAGCACGAGCGGACCGCCGTATTCCTCCCACAGGCGGCGTAGCCAGCCGGTGTCCCCTGCAAAGCGGCCGAGGCCGGGGCCGACGGCCAGTACATCACGTGCCTGCGCGAGCTGTAGCAGCTCGTCTGCGGAGTCGGCATTCCATTCGCCGTCTCCGCCTGCTGCGGCGGCAGCGAGCATCAGTTCCGGCGCGGCGCCAATGACGCGCGGCAACAACGCCTCGGGCACCGCCCACGTGACAAGGCCGCTACCGATGCGCAGGGCTGCACGTGCGGCCAGCAAGCCCGCGCCGCTCATGCGCAGGCTTCCGGCCGCGACGAGAACATGGCCGTAGGTGCCCTTGTGCCCGTCCGGCACTCGGCTGCGACTTACATCCACGTCCAGCGCAGCGCGCAGCGTGTCACGGGTCAAGAGCCGCAGCTGCACGCCGCACTCACGGGCAAGGCCGGGTGGAATACCGATGTAGCGCACCACCACATCGCCTGCGGTCCCGGCGCCCGGATATTGGACGAGCCCACGCTTCAAGTAGGCGAGGCATACGGTGACGCGCGCACGAATGCACGGCTCGTGCAGCGCACCCGTGTCGGCGTCGAGGCCGCTAGGCACGTCTACCGACACGAGCGGCGCGCCGCTGGCATTAGCCTCGCGGATCAGCGAGGCGTAGGGTTCGCGCGGCGGACCTTGCGTGCCCGTGCCCAGCAGGGCATCGACGATGCCGGAGGCGCCGCGCAGGTCGAGGGTATCCCGGCCATAGAGGATTACCGGGATACCCAGAGCCGCGATGATATCGCGTTGCGCAGCCGCTTCATCGCGTAGCGTGTCTGGCGGCTCGACGTACACAACGGTGACGCGTAGCCCTGCATCCGTTAGATGGCGGGCTGCCACCAGTCCGTCACCACCGTTGTTGCCTTTGCCTACGAGGATATACCAGTGTTCTCGTTCCCGTAAGTCATGTCGTCCTTGACTCCACGTCTCTGTCCGTATAACACCGCCATGTCCCGGTATATCCCCCGGACCTGTGTGTGTAACCTCTACTGGGAAGCCGCCGCCATTGCTCTTCCCACTTCTTTCGGCACATAGCTTCAACACCTCGTCAGCTACCGCGCGCCCGGCATTTTCCATCAAGGTAAGGGCCGGAATACCCAGCTTGTCAATTGTATAGCGATCCAATTCTCGCATTTCTTCGGCGGTCACCATATACATGCTTTTCGCCTCCCGTATGGCTTCCCTGCTTATTAATATCCAACCGTAAAACGGGAATTGACAAATTCCCCTTCTACTAACTCATCAATCAGGGCTACCGCATAATCTTCGACCGAGATACGGCTATGGCCTAATTCGTCAACCACCAAATGATCCAAACCAATACGGAACTGTCCTGTACGTTTTCCCAATTCAATTATTCCGGCAGGACTACAATAGGTCCAGTCTACATCCGCAGCGCGGTACAGCTCCAGTGCATCTGCATGGGCAGCCGCCAGTGGCTTCACTTCCTCCGGAAACTCGGCGGTATCCATGAGGCGTTCACCGTTTTCTGTTTTCAGACTTCCCGCTCCGCCAACGACAAGTATGCGCTCCGCGCCGGAACGCCGAGTTCCTTCCAGCAAAGAACGAGTCGCTTCGAGCAGTTCTTCCTCTTCTCCAAACTTGGGACCGTATGCGCTAATGATAGCATCGTGCCCTTTGGCCACATCCGTAACGGAATTCGGATTTAGAATATCCGCTTGAACCACCGTCAAATATTCACTTTGCTCCGTCACACGTTGCGGGTCGCGCACCGCCGCCGTCACTTCATACTTACGCTTGATTGCTTCCTTTACTAACGCTTGGCCAATGGTTCCTGTTGCTCCGAAAATAATAACTTTCATATAAATGTGCCCTCTTCCTGTCTATAATTTACTTACTGTTATTTATCCGTTTTATGTCCAGCTTAAACCCGTAAAGCATGTCAGCTTCCAGTCCCCCCGGCTGTCGCCAGTACATCCCTTCCGACCTCGGACTGACCAATTAGACGCCGAATTGCGCATACAAGCGGTCGACCGGCTTATCCGCGATCAGCGTCACAAAGCTGCCCGTACGGTTGATTCGATGTCTCATAATGTTCTGTTGCAATTTCTACATTTTTATCCATGCCGAATCTCCTCCTGCTTGTAATCTTGTCTATTTTACCAAAAAATACTTCATATATCCTGGTCAAAGGGATACAAGCCCTTGAAATGCCTGTATGGTCTGTGCAATAGTGTAGAAAGAACAATGGAAGGAGGGATTGCGGGTGTCCCCGACGGACTTCGCGGCGTTAGCCGCATATATCTCACCCGGTCTGATTGCCTTCCTGCTGGCGTTGTCTTTGCTGGTATGGCTGTATGTTCACAGTGCAGCCCAGCTTCGAAATTCACGTCAGCAGCGGCTGGAAGAATTACAGGAATCGCTGCGTATCTATGGACGATTAGCTGGTTGTCTCCAAACCGCTACCCAGAACGGGTTCAATAACAGTGAAAAGCAGTACCAGAACGGACTCATCCACGCTCTTCAGGAAGCCAAAGCTGCTCCCTATTTGACCCCTCACCTTCAAGAGCAGGTTCAAGCATCCCTTCGGGAGTGTGACACATTCCGCAGAGAATTGCTTCTCAAATCACTGGAGCGTGAAATGAACAAACTCATCGAGGAACGGCGTCTTGTTCTGCTGGAATCTCATGCTCCGGGCTGGGGAACAGCATTGTGGAAGCTATTGCGCCCAGCAGCTGGTCCGTTGGCGCTGGCAGGAATCGTCTGGTTGGTCACAAGGCTGGTTATGGAACTGATAGCCTCCAGCCATGTCGATGTTAGTCTGCCCGATACTGCACAATCTGCCTCATGGCTCATAGGGTGTGCATGGATGAGGTTCGTTTCCGGCTTGATCGCCCTATTGTATGTTTACCGGCTGATGACCCTACGTAGGCAAAATGATCTGGACGTGACGGCATCCCATTTTCCAACAAGCCTGTTGTGCTTAGTGATCGCCGCTGTCGCTCTGTTTCAATGGATCGGACCGGAAGCATCTCCCTACATACTGGCTGTTCAGCTTGTGCTGTTTTTGATTGGCTTCCGACTTACCCGAGGCCGCTCGCGCAGTGATCGTCCTTATGTTGGTCATCCCGGCTTGATCAAGGCAGATGCTTCTCAACATCAGGATTTACACGCAGCAGATAAAGATAAAACGGCTGACTCTTCTTTGGCAGAAGAACATATTCGGTCCTAAACACCAATGGCACAGGATTCTATTCCCGTATCCACCCTGCAAATCACATACCATCACAGGACATCCCAACAACAAAGAAGGAGATTATGGGGTGTCCTGTTTTTTGAACAATTTTTGGCTTTTTGAGGGGTTAGGCTTGTGCCAGTGATCAAGGAAAGGGTATATTGTTTATATAAATGTAAATCATATCGTTTTTTATGTATGAATATTGAAAAAAATCCATATATGTTAAACTACCATCAATTTATGATGTGCGTTAGAATTGGAGGAACTATGCAACTGGACATTTCTGAAAAATCACTTCCCGTTTATGAAGCGCTGGCCAGTGAGGTTCGGCTAAACATGATTGTTCTGCTTGCGGAGAAGCCTATGAATATACGTGAGCTGGCGGAAGCGTTGGGGCTCAGCAGTGCGATTATGACGATGCATGTCAAGAAACTGGAGAGAGCGTCCATTATTTCGACCAAAATGCTGCCTGGGCGAGGCGGAGTACAGAAAGTGTGCTCACTGGCTACAGACAAAATTGAAATCGCCATGCCACGCTACCAGCAGGATGTACGACAATTCCATCAGACGGAGATTTCTGTGGGACACTTTACAGATTTTGAAATACAGGCGACCTGCGGACTGGCTACCGTCGAAAAGATCATTGGTGAATTCGATGAGCCTCGTTCGTTCTTGGACCCTGAGCGCTTCAATTCCAAAATTCTGTGGTTCAGCCAAGGATATATGGATTATAAGGTGCCGAATTTCCTACTGTCCAGTCAAAAAGCTGAGGAACTGGAAATTTCGATGGAACTATCATCCGAGGCCCCTTTTACCAATGATAATTGGCCTTCAGATATCACTTTTTTCCTAAATGATGTGAATTTGGGTACATGGACCAGCCCAGGGGATTTCGGGGATAACCGGGGTAAATACACACCTGCATGGTGGCCTGATTTTATCAATCAATATGGTCTCCTTAAAAGACTTCGCGTTACCTCAGAAGGTACCTTTATGGATGGCAAGCAGATATCCGACGTGACTTTAAGCCAAGTGCTGATTGATCAGAAGCAATGGAAATTCCGTATTGCCATATTGGATGATGCCCAGCATGTTGGAGGGGTTACTCTGTTCGGTACCGGATTTGGTAACTACAATCAGGACATCCTGTTCCGTTTGTACTACAAACATGCAGAAAATCATACCAAAACAGTAACGGTAGAAGCTGGCGATACTAGCAAATAGTTTTTAGGCCACTTCAAGACCTGAACACGGCGTTTTGCCCATACCTTTCATGGGAAACAAAGCGCCGTGTTTTATTTTTTCATCTACTTATATCGTACTCTTTTGCTACATGCTATGCGATTAGCGTATAGGTTCAATACATACAGGTGAAGGAACCTCCAGCACATATCCCGTTCGGGTCAAGCGTCCATCCTCACTATGGATGGCAAAAGATACGATGTTGTTTCCATCCTGATTCGCTACTACCAGATAACCGGACAAGATGTTGAAGTTACGCGGTGTGCTGCCCAAGGTTTCCACCCATTCCACCGTCTTCAGCTTGCCGCTGTCCAGATCGACATGGTATAGCACGATGCTGTCATGGCCGCGGTTTGACACATACAAAAAGCGTCCACAGGGCGTAATCCGAATATCGGCTGCTGTATTTTCTACATTTATAACGCCTTCTGGTAGTGTGGACAGGCTTTGTAACAATGTAAGCTCACCATTACGTTCGTTATAACTAAACACAGCGACTGTATTGTTCAACTCATTGGCGACAAAAGCATATGGACGCGAAGGATGAAAAACCAGATGACGCGGTCCAGAACCAGGTGGCAAATCTGTCTCACGATGGGTCACCAGTTTTCCATCCTCTGTCAAACGGTATACCACAATCTGATCCAGTCCCAGATCACATACCAGGGCATACTGTCCTGAAGGATCTGGAATAATCGAATGCGGATGTGCCGCATCCTGGCGGTCCTGGCGAATACCTGAGCCAGTATGCTGAACTTGCCCCGACATGTCTCCTAATCCTCCAGCTTCCGTCGCAGGGAACACAACGGCATTGCCGCCTGAATAGTTGGAAGCCAGCACATATCGTCCATCGGTTGTTACGGAAACATAGCAAGTATGCGCTCCCTCCGTCCCTTTTCGATCCAAAGGGTGTAATTCCCCCGTCTGGGCATTCACCTGATATGCATACAGCTCGCCTTCTTCTGTTTCACTGGCAGCATACAGCTTCGTCCCATCCGGATGTAGCGCCAGAAAAGAAGGCCTTTCAATTCCTTCCACACCTCCAACCATGCGCAGATCACCATTGTTCACATGCAAAGTACATACATATATTCCTCTTTCCTGACGAGACGCATAAGTTCCTGTATAAAATAACTGCTCATTTCGCTCTTCCATCGGCTCTCATCTCCTTCTAGCTGTTTTTTTACATATTATCTGGCTTTTAGCTCTACTATTTGTCTTGTTGTAAACTCATCATGCATTATTACCCAAGATTCTGTTGTTTCATTAACGTTTCGCGATATATGCAAAAAAATAGCCTCCTTCGGCGCCAACTGTGGTTCACAAGAACGTCACAGTTCACTCCAAAAGAGACTAAGTTTACGAAAAATACAATATTAAACCGCTGTGGTTTGGGTATCTCTGCTATTCCATTTTACAGCCAGCCCCAAACTAAGAATGAGAATGACTGCCCCAAAAATGTATGGCAAATTGATATGCACCTCAAACAATGTACCCGCAAGCGCAGGTCCTAGAATATTACCAATACTCATATAAGCATTGTTCATGCCGGCTGCAACTCCCTGCTCATCCCCCGCCATTTTGGATAAAGCAGTATTAATGGCTGGCCGTAGCAACGACGTAGCGGTAAAGAAGATGAGCGATACCCCGAGTACATAATAAAAGTTGCCGGAGAGCAACATAAGCACAAGGGAAATCGCTGAAAACAGAAAGGAACCGATAATGACGCCTTTTTCGCCAAAACGATTCAACATCGGACTAATGACCACAGCTTGAATCACGGTTCCGACCAGTGCTCCTACCGTAATAATGATAGCAATATCACGCTCATTGTAATGAAACTTGCCCGTCACGAAGAAAGGAAACATCGTTTCAAAATGCGTCAATCCAAAGGTGAGCGTGAATATCATAATCAACAGCATAAAGTAAGGCTTGCGGAAAGAAAGGGCAAACTGTTTAATCACATTGTCCCGTTTGACCTTGACATTCCGAAACTTCAACTGTTTCTCCAGCGACAAGGTTTCGGGCAGCATAATCAAGGAAATCAGTGCAGCTAAGCCCGATACGGCCGCCGAAACATATAAGGGCGTACGAATCGAGATATCTGCCAGCAAGCCGCCCACACCAGGACCGATCACAAAGCCAAGAGACATGGCGGCACCCAACAACCCCATCCCTCTACCGCGATTGTGGACCGTTGTAATGTCAGCAATATAGGCCATCATCGGAGGAATCATAAAAGCTGCCCCTGCACCTCCCAGCAAACGAGAGATATACAGCATGGTTAACGATTCCCCAATCGCAAACAATACAGAAGACGCCGTCATGATTACCAAACCGATAATAATCATTTTTTTACGTCCGTATTTATCGGACCATTCTCCCGCTAGCGGCGAAAACAGGAATTGGGTTAAGCCAAACACGGCAACCAAATAACCACCCGTTTCACCACTGCCTCCCAAGGAGCTCATAAACTTGGGAAGGATCGGAATAATGAGGCCAATCCCCAGCATGGCAATAAACATATTAATCATCAAAATGACCAGCGGCCCCATTTTCAACTGTTGTGAATCTGACATGTAGCGTTTTGTCCTCCTCAGGTTCTTTATTTCGTATACGAAAATCTTATTTTGCAACCATTCCAGCAAAACTCTCCATTATATTAATAGAGTGTGGGACAAATAACAATCATAAAATACTTCCGATAACCCTGAATCTTTCCTTTGGCAAACAGCAAAAAGGAACAACCTGAATAGACAGTGTTGTCCCTCTCATAACAAACGACCAGGATGAATTTCTGGAACGGTCTAGCGGTCCCTACGAACTTTATTATGGATCTTCGAATAGCTCCTGTATCATCTTTTCCCTGTTATTCAGAAATTGTTTCGTAATGATAAAATGATCAGTTTCCTCCAGCGTCAGGGTGTCGATCCCTTCATGTGTCAGATGATACAAGATGGAATCTGGATAAGCCATCAAAATAGGGGAATGAGTAGAAATGATAAACTGCGAGCCCTGCTGCACCAGCTCGTGAATCCGTGCAAGCATGGCCATCTGGCGCAAAGGTGATAACGCAGCCTCCGGTTCATCCAAAATATACAATCCTTGTCCTCCAAACCGATGCAAAAAGGCAGCAAAAAAAGACTCGCCATGCGACTGCTCATGCAGCGATTTACCCCCATAGGAATCTCGAATCGGTCGCCCTCCTCCTTCTCGATCCAGCTCGTCGATGTGAGTCGCCACATTATAGTAGCTCTCCGCCCGGAAAAAGAAGCCATCCCTTGGCTTTTCCACCCCTCTCACCAGCCGGATATGCTCATACAGTGAGGAATGCGTGGCTTGTGTAGAAAAATTGAAATTTTTAGTACCGCCCTCTGGATTAAATCCCCACGCGACCGCGATTGCCTCCATAAGCGTCGATTTACCTACGCCATTTTCTCCAATAATATAGGTGACGGAAGGATGGAATTTCAGTTCGTTCCACTGGTGCAGGGCTTTTAAGTTAAACGGATATTGGCTCTCGTCAGCATCTGGAGGCCATATCAGCTCCAGGCGACGTATGAAAAGATTGCGGTCCCATATACTCATGTCCAGTTCAGCTCCATTGCCAAGCAATTCACTAGGTTTTCCATCATTATATTGGAATTATTTACAGCAATCAATCGGAAATCCCATTTCGTAACCCTTCTGTTGTTATTCAAGCGATTATTGTAGGTATAATGTATAGTAATGTTCATTGGGCATGAATTCTAAGTACTTTATTTCGTGTATATCTCATTCTTTTCAAGCAGGTGAATCTATGAAGTCAAATCACAAACCGACCCAATCCTTTAAAATCGTACAGTTCTTGATGACCATCTACAGGCAGCGATTGACACGTATTCTGCTACCGTTGGCTGTACTGGCTTTTATTATATGGGAGGCCGGACGAGAACTAAATGACTTTAATCTGGCGCGTATGTTTCATGAGCTGCGGCGAATGGATGCCACGTTTCTCATCGAAATTGGCTTGTTCTCACTGGCTGCCGTGGCGGCTATGAGCGCCTACGATTACGTAATCAGGCATCATTTCAAGCTTCAGGTCAAGCCTGGGACGACATTTCGCTACGCGTGGATCTCCAATACCTTCAATAATGTCTTTGGTTTTGCAGGCTTTACAGGAGCGGGACTTCGCACCGTACTGTATAAAAAAAGCGGTGTGCCGTTAGGTGTCATCACCTCTGCCGTCGTGTTTCTTTCGCCGGTCGTCATTACCGGACTATCTTTACTGGCTTGGGGGGCCATTCTCCATTTGTATCCGGTACAGCCTGTGCTGGATGCTCATCCTTGGCTTCATTGGGCGCTGTGGGGAATGGCATTGTACCTGCCGCTATTTCTGATCATGCAGCGCTCCAAACGGTACTCCACATGGTTCAACAAGGGAGAAGGACAGCTTTCCTGGTCCACTATCTCCGCTTCCATTAGTGCTTCTCTGCTGGAATGGCTGCTAGCTGGCCTTACCTTTGCATGGATCGGCTCGCACTTGCTCCATGAACTTCCGATCCATGCTGTGTTCGGCATTTATGTGATAGCCGCGATTGCCGGGTTGATCAGTCTTGCACCCGGAGGGGTCGGGGCATTCGACATCATTGCTCTGCTCGGGCTGCAAATGGCGGGAGCCAACTCAGATCGGGCACTGGCTGTGCTGCTGGTCTTTCGTATCTTTTATTACATCATCCCGTGGCTCATCGGCTTGGTATTAGCCGCGCTGGAAATGATTCCACGTAACGAGCGCCTGAATCAGCTAGCTGAGACGGGTTGGGATTATTCCCTTAATGCCTGGCAGAAGGTATGGGGCTGGCCTGGTCAATTCCGGTTTTTGGCCGATCTAGGGGTATGGGCGCTTGGTAAGCTGGTACTCATCTCCGGCGTGGTGCTTCTTTTGTCGGCAGCTACGCCCGGTCTGTTATATCGACTTCGTTTTGCTGAGCATTTGCTCAGCCTGCCCGTCATGCGCTTGTCGCATGAAATCTCGGTCATCATCGGGATTATGCTTGTTGTCCTGTCCCACGGAATCTCTCTGCGTATTCGCAGAGCATTACGGCTGACATTGATACTGCTGCTGACAGGAGCTATTTTCACCTTCACTAAAGGTCTAGATTTTGAAGAAGCCTTATTCCTGCTGTTTGTGGCGTTAATGCTATGGATCTCGCGTTCGCGGTTTTATCGGGTCAGTGCTCCGCTGAATCGGCACAACATTTTAATATGGGGTGGATTATCTCTACTCGTAACCGGGGCTTATTTTATCATTGGGGCAGGCTCCAACACTCCTTTTATGCGCCATTTGCATGCCAAGGTCCATCTGGACTTTTTTATGAACCGCAGCGATTACGGAGTTACCGCCGTATTTAGTCTAATTTTGGCATGGGTATTCCTAACGGTGTATTTCTTTCTTCGACCTCAGCGTAGCATCGCCAATCTACCCGACGAGCAAGAGCTGGATAAGCTAAAAGAATTTTTGGAACGGCAGGGTGGTAATCTCGTATCTCATATGCTTTTTTTGGGCGATAAATATCTGTATTGGACCAAAAATGAACAGGTCGTCATTCCCTATGCTCGCAGTCGGGACAAACTGATTGTATTAGGTGACCCACTCGGTCCAAAAGAACGTGTAAGTGAAGCCATTCAGGAATTCCAACGGTTCGCAGATCGGTATGCGTTGACGGCTGTATTTTATCAGGCATCGCCGGAGTATTTGTCCATCTATCACGAGAACGGCTATCGCTTTTTCAAACTGGGCGAGGAAGCACTGGTACCGCTGGAATCATTTACACTGACGGGCAAAAGCAATCAGGCGCTACGCAGCGCCAAAAACCGCTTTGACCGCGAGGGCTACTCGTTCGAAATCATCCAACCGCCTCTCGAGGCGTCACTGATTGAAGAGATGCGGCATGTTTCGAATATTTGGCTGGACGGGCGCAAGGAGAAGGGATATTCACTCGGCTGGTTCAAAGAATCTTATCTTCAGTTGGCTCCGATTGCATTGCTAAAGGACTCTGAAGGGAAGGTCATCGCTTTCGCTACGATGGCCCCTGCCTATGATCATGGACGGACGGTCTCCATTGACCTGATGCGCCACTTGCCTGACACGCCAAATGGCACGATGGATTATTTATTCACACGGGTTATTGAGTGGGCCAAGGAGAGTGGATATACGACATTTAATCTGGGAATGGCACCGCTGTCCCAGGTAGGACAAAGCGAAAAGGCATTACGCGAGGAAAAGCTGGCTCGACTTGTTTTCCAATACGGGGGACATTTTTACGGTTTTCAGGGGCTTCGGCGCTTTAAGGATAAGTTCAAGCCCCAATGGGAGCCGCGCTATCTGGCCTATCCGGCTTCTGTCTTTCTACCGATCCTGACGCTGGAGCTAGTTTATCTCGTGTCCAAACGATCGGATTAAGCAAAGGGCTGACAACAGGAACTTTAATAGCCTAACACAACGTAAAAAAGGGTGTTCCCAACCACGAACGGTTGTAGGAACACCCTTTTATATTCAAAATCTTCTTAGAAGCTGCCTTTTACAACAACTTCAGACAATGGAAAACGTCCTGATGGACGCGCTGGCACTTGTGCCTTACCTACGCTAATAAGCATAGTTGGCAGGTAACGTGCTGGAATATTGAATTGCTCGATCAATTGTGCTGGAATGAAACCGCCCATTGCGCAAGTGTCGTAGCCCAAAGATTTAGCAGCCAGCATAATATTTTGTGCTGCAAGAGCCGAGTTCAGGATGGCTGCATCGCGAGCTACTTGTGGGTTTTGATATGCGCCGTTGATTTGACCTACCAATGCGTCACGGATTTCCGCTGGCAGTGCGCCTGCTTCTACCGCTTGATCATAAATGACGGTGTTGCGGTTCGCTTCCAAATCACCCAATACGGCAATCGTAACGGAACTTTCCGCTACTTGACCCTGATTGTAGGCGATAGGTAGCAATTTTTGTTTGTCCGCTTCGCTTTCGATGACAAGGAATTTCCAATGTTGGAGGTTCCAAGCGGAAGGAGCTTCTACCGCCGCAGTCAAAATGGCCTCCAGATCTTCCTCTGGCAATTTAAAATCCTTAACATAGCTCTTTACCGCGTGTCTTTCACTAATAGTAGATAGAGTTTCATTTTTTGGACTGCTCGACATTCTAGGCACACTCCTAATTTCTTAATATATATCTAACTTGAATCCTCATTAACTTCCCAAACTACTGCAATTATAAAAATGATAGTGAATGATGTCAATATGTTTAAGTATGACCCTGCACTCAAAATACAGTACAATACGGATTAAGACATACATATCGGCAGATGCCTGCCGATGGGACAAGACACGGGTGAGTTCATTTTGTTCTCATTTGAATTAAAAAAGGAGCGTTACTATGATTGGATCTTTTAAAAAAACGGATATTGCTTTGTTTGCCGCCTGGGTTGTAGCTTGTGTGGCAACTTTGGGCAGTCTGTATCTCAGCGAGATTTTGGGGTATGAGCCTTGTAAGCTGTGCTGGTTTCAGCGCATTCTGATGTATCCCCTGACCCTTCTGCTCGGGATCGCCTATTTTCGAGGGGATTCGGGGATACGCCGTTATGTCATGCCGTTGGCTATCATTGGAGGCGCGATTTCAGCCTATCATTTTATCATTCAGCGCATCCATGCAGCCGCCAAAGCAGCTGCGCAAACTTCAACTTCCTGCGGCAGAGTATCCTGTGAGCAGGATTACCTGAACTGGTTCGATTTTATTACCATTCCTTTTCTCGCACTGATTGCCTTTATCCTTATTATTGCTGCCATGGGTTACATCATGCGTCAGGAGAAAAAATCAGCTCAAGGAGAGGTACAAGCAAAGGAACTCGCATAAGTATAAAATAGACCTAATTATAGGACCCGTTACTACCAAGAGGCGTATAATCCGCTTGCCAGAGGAAAGACTGTAACTAAATATATCCATTGCATATGTGGTATAATGTAAAAGGTTTGCAGTCTGTCCAATAACGCTTATATTCCTTATAGAGGGGGCCAGTCCATGTTTCATATTAGCACCCCATTGCTGCAATATGGCGCAACCTTCGGTATGATCGTAATCGCTATTTCGGCTATTTTCATCCGTATGAAGACAGGTCATCGCCCGATTAATGCCAAAAAAATCATCATTCCTCCGCTCGGCATGAGCACCGGTTTTATGATGTTTGTGGTGCCGGAAGTACGGGTTCCCTGGCTTTGGGCGCTGGGCGCTTTTCTGGTCGGCTGGTTTATTTTTTCTTACCCGTTGATCCGCAGCACCAAATTTGAATCGCAAGAAGGGCTGGTTTTCGTGCAACGCTCACGTACCTTCTTTTTTATCCTGATCAGCCTACTGATCGTCCGATTGCTGCTGCATGAATTTATTCAGCATTACATTACCATTCCGCAGACAGCAGGGCTATTTTTCATCCTGGCCTTCGGAACCTTGTTACACTGGCGGCTTCGTATGTATTTTCAATATCGTCAGTTCGTTCCGAACGAGACGGAAGTTCGCATCTGACAAACGGGTTTTTAACATGCATGCTCGCATGTTGCTGTATAGACCAAAAAGACACGTTCTCCCAACAGGAGCCGTGTCTTTTTTGGTCTTTTAGTCTATCGTAAGCTACATTACGCAATTCATTAAGGGTGTGCTTTTGTTGTCGTGCTTGAAAACGTCCTACTCTCCTAGGACCCCGCGGTCATCTTGGGGTTAACGCGTTGATGCCGTGCTGCCCGAACGCCGGGCGCCAGACACTTACTGGGAGCTCTGCTTTGTAAACAGCACGCTGCCGTTTGTGTTGTTCTGCGGAGCATAAGCGCCGTCCCAGGTGATAAAGAAGCTTGCTCCAGTGTAGATCTCATTCAGGGCCTTGTTCCAAAGCGAATAATCGAATTCCTTGAGCTGATTATTGTTGCGATCCACATGGTCGCCACCCACGGCTGGTCCAATTTCGCAGAAGCCATAAGTTTTGCCAAGTCCTTTGATGTCATTGTAAGCCATCTTAATTTCATTGTCATTGGACGGATCGTCGCTGTAGGCGTCGATGCCAATCCAGGTGACATAGCTTGAACCGGGGTAATAAGCAGCCGCGTTGCCTCCTTTATTAGGGGCATAGACAAAATTGACGTTGGACATGCCATGGGTCGTCACGATGTAATTGTACAGATTGATGTACAGGTTCTTATAGTCCGTCGTGTTTTTGTCTCCCCACCAGAACCAGCCTCCGTTCATTTCATGGAAGGGTCTGTAGTAAACGGGGGATGAGTTAAACTTTTGCAGGCCAGTCACGACATTGTCAACCTGGGCCTTATAATTTTGCAGCCATGCGGGGCTGGACGAATTGATGGATGAAATGTCTGTATTAGCCAATATCTCGAAATCGGAATCAGACATCGGGGCGTTTACATTTCCACCCTGGGGATTGGGCATGTGGGTGGAAACGGTGACGATTTTCCCCAAGGCTTGGATGGCGGAGGCGCTATTGGAGGTAATGGAGGCTGCATCGGTTCCCCCCTGGTTCCAGTTCAGCAGATCATAGGAGACGATGTCAGGGTTGTAGGTCCAGACAGGACTGGTGTTTACACTTCCGTCATAGCCCAGGAACATGCCAGTATAGTTGATATTGCTCTCCGCGCCTGCCGTCATTGGTAGCGAGAATAATAATGCAGCCCCGGTCAGGGCGCTGATCAAGCTCTTCGTTTTCTTGAATGAATTCATATTGGTTATCCTCCTAATGTTTATATCTTGCTGCTTGTAATCGCAAGACTTAAGGTGTGTTATGCGGGAAACAAGAAGTTATCAAGAAGTTATACCCCCTTATTTTCCCAAATACTTTTGACATTCTGACAATCATCCCTAAGACAATTTTGAATCGCAACCTACATGCTTTTCGTTTTAGCGAGTTGATCTCCATCTTCCCAAAGGAATACGCTTTTGCGACCCTCAATTATATCGACATCAAGGAAAAAAGCTGAAATAGTTCTATTAGAGGAAAAAATTATTCATATAACAACAAACAAACAATTCCTGCAAGGTGTGGTAGAGGCTAAATGTGTAATAAAGGAAAATTTTTCATTTCATTCTTATGAATTAGGATTCAAAATATTGTTATTTTTGTACTATATAGAAGATTCATAATCACACACTTAACGTATCCCGTTATCAAGCGGATCACTAGCGTCTATCAGAACTAAGCTGGTCACTCTGAAGGCATGGCGTATATTTTTTAAAAAATGTCGGCGTGGCACTCATGAAACGAAAAAAACCGATATTCGGCCTTTAGGCCAAATTCGGTTTTTTAGAGGTGAACTATTATTCCACGCATGTACTAGACTTTTATAGAATGCACGTAGCAAAAGAGACTGTCCTCTGAACAGCCCCTTTTCCTGTAACATGTCTAGCTCATTCAACCCGTTAGTCTGTATGCTATCGATGTGCCTGCTTTTATTGCTGGGTCAAAATGATCGGACCATCTGCTGTAATGGCCAGCGTGTGCTCGTATTGCGCAGACAAGCCGCCGTCCAACGTGCGTGCGGTCCAGCCGTCCGCATCAATTTTACTGCGGTATGTGCCTGTGTTGAGCATTGGCTCAATTGTAATGACCATACCCTCTTTTAAGCGTGGTCCACGATGCGGAGGTCCATAATGAGGAACTTGCGGTTGCTCATGCATTTCTTCCCCGATGCCATGCCCAATGAATTCGCGTACGACCGAGAAGCCTTCCGCTTCCGCGTAGGTTTGTATCGCATGGGAAATATCTCCGATCCGGTTACCGATAACGGCTTGCTCAATCCCTTTATACAGCGATTCCTTGGTAACATCCAGCAGCTTTTGCGCCTGCTCAGACACATTACCCACCGCATACGACCAAGCGGAATCTGCCAGCCAGCCATTCAGGTTCACAACCATGTCGATCGTCACGATGTCCCCGTCCTTCAACGGTGTCTTATTCGGAAAGCCGTGGCAAATCACATCGTTAGGTGAGCCACAAGTTGCAAACTGATAGCCGTTATAGCCCTTTTGCTCCGGTGTGGCGCCATGCTTCTTCATAAAGGATTCTGCAAAGGCGTCAATTTCCAGTGTCGTAATGCCTGGCTTGATCATTTTGGCAATTTCCCGGTGGCAAGCAGCCAAAATGTCTCCAGCTTTTTTCATATTTTCAATTTGTTCTTTGGTTTTAATGATAATCATTAAACGGTCTCCTTCTTTTCCGTGTTCGTTCCACTTTTCACTGCTTCTTTTTTCTGCTTCTATTGTAACGCTAAAAGCAGCGAAATGGAACCGATGTCAACTGACACCGTTTACAAGGATCTTAAACGGGGTATATAATATTCCATAACTTGTATACCAGTATGCAAAATTATTTCCAAGATAGGAGTATCCTATGAAATATCCAACAACCTGGTTACAGGGCGCATCGCTTGGGGAAAGGATTGCTTGTGAACTTCGGCTTCAGATTATACGGGGTATTCAGACGCCAGGCACTGTTCTATCTGAGAATCAGATTGCTGCCGATTTTGGTACCAGTCGTTCTCCGGTGCGTGAAGCCTTGAAGGCACTCTCGGGCGAAGGACTGATTCGTTTGGAGCGCATGGGTGCGATTGTCGTTGGCATGACCCCCAGTGATATGGAGGAGCTATTCGATGTGCGAATGCTGATTGAGCATTTTGTTGTACAAAGGTATGTACATAGTGATAATGCCACATTGGTGACTGTTTTGAATCAGATGATTGACAAAATGGAAGTCGCTCTCAAGTACAGGGATGTCGTTGAATTTTCTCTTCAGGATTTTAATTTTCATGAGGCTCTGGTTCTGGAAGCAGGCCATACCCGTATTCTTCATACCTGGAATGGTATGAGACAGCTAATCCTGACGGTCATGTTAGCTGCGACAGAACAAAGATTTGCGTCTAACATCGAAGAATCACAAGTCACGATTCACAAACATCGAACCTTTGCAAACGCTTTAAGTCAAGGGAATGCTCAGGAGTTATCGGGATTTATTGAGGATCATTACCGAGATACCCGCAACGCGGTTAACGACAGCGTCCTGTCTCCCTACAGAAAGACGTCGTCCTAGCCGCAACATACGTGACAAAGATTCGATGTACCGCGCTTCATGCGTTTTTTGCTGGCGCGGTTCTCTTTTACATTAAAGTTGTCGACAAGTATACATTTAGCTACACATAAATGAATAAGGAGGCATTACTTCATGAACACATTACTCGGCTTGAGCCATAACGCGTCCCTGCTCATATGGGCGCTAGTTACCGTCATTCTTTTGATTTTGCTGATTGCCAAATTCAAATGGAATCCCTTCGTTTCACTGCTGCTTTCGTCGGTATTTCTCGGACTGGTTAACGGGATGCCGGGACATGAAGTTACTGCCTCCATCACCAAGGGGCTCGGCAGTACGCTCGGCTCCATCGCCATCGTGATCGGTTTAGGCACCATGCTCGGTAAAATGATGGCAGAATCCGGCGGTGCCGAACGCATCGCGACCACACTGATGGATCGTTTTGGTGAAAAACGCGTTCATTGGGCGATGATGATTGTAGGCTTTATCGTGGGTATTCCCGTATTTTTTGAGGTTGGTATTATTTTATTAATTCCCATTCTGTTCACGGTTGCCCGCAAAATGAATATGTCTCTGCTGAAAATCGGTATTCCGATGCTGGCAGGACTATCGACGGTACACGGCCTTTTGCCACCCCACCCGGCTCCGATGATCGCGATTGAAGCCTTTAACGCCAATATTGGACGCACGATAGGATATGCACTCATCGTGGGCATCCCATCCGCCATTATTGCAGGCCCGGTCTTCGGTGCTTGGATTGGCAAAAGAATCATGGTCAGACCCTCCGAGAGGCTGGACGAGCAGTTCAGAAATACGACGGGACGGTCGCTGCCTCCTTTTTGGATTACTCTGTTCACCATTTTATTACCTGTTATTCTAATGCTTAGCGGATCAGTCGCTGAAATCGTAGACCCGGCCAATACACATCCGCTCACTGTATTTTTCAAATTCATTGGTGATGAGGTTATGGCATTGCTGATTGCGGCCGTGTTTTCTTTTTTCTCGCTTGGCTATGCACGTGGTCTAAAGAAAGAGGATTTGTCCCGTTTTACCAGTGAATGTCTGGCACCAACAGCCTCTATTATCTTAATTATCGGGAGCGGCGGTGCATTTAAAACGGTATTGATCGACAGCGGTGTAGGTCAGGCCATTGCAGCGGTCGCTACAGGAGCCCATATGAATGTGATTGTATTTGCTTTTCTGGTCGCTGCGCTCATTCGTGTAGCCACTGGATCAGCGACAGTCGCGATGACGACAGGCTCCGGTATTGTCGCACCTGTACTGGCACTTACACCCGGCGCGAATGTCGAACTGGTCGTCCTTGCTACAGGAGCAGGGTCGCTGATCTTGTCTCATGTGAATGACGCCGGTTTTTGGATGATTAAAGAATTTTTCAATATGACGGTTCCGCAGACTCTAAAATCATGGACCGTTATGGAAACCATCCTCTCCCTGGTCGCTTTCGGTTTGATTATGCTGCTGAGTGTGTTAATTTAACGATAATGAGCTAATAACGGTAAGTGAAGGGGAGATTGAATATGACAGACACCCGATATATGATCGGCGTCGATATCGGTACGACCAGTACCAAAGCGGTGCTTTTCGAAGAAAACGGCAATATTGCCGCCCAGCACCATGTGGGCTATCCGCTGCATACACCTGAGCCGGATGCGGCAGAACAGGATCCGGAAGATATTTTCAAAGCTGTCGTGACAACGGTGCAAGAGGTCATGAAACAAAGCGGAGTATCAGCCGAGCATGTGCTGTTCGTCTCCTTCAGTTCGGCCATGCACAGCGTACTGGCGGTGGATAAGAACGGCAAGCCGCTGACCGCCTCTATCACTTGGGCAGATAACCGTAGCGCCAAATGGGCCGAAGCGCTCAAACATGAATACAACGGACATGATATTTATTTACGCACCGGAACGCCCATCCATCCCATGTCACCGCTAACGAAACTAATGTGGATTACACGGGATTTACCGGATGTTGCGACCCAGACGTATAAATTCATTTCCATTAAGGAGTACATCTTTGCCCGGTTATTCCACCAATATGTCGTGGATCACTCGATCGCCTCTGCAACCGGACTTATGAATTTGCAGCAGCTAGACTGGGACGAGGAAGCGCTGCACCTTGCAGGTGTGACGAAGGAGCAGCTATCCGAGCTGGTGCCGACAACTCATGTGCTCAAAGGGCTGGATGAGACCTATGCGCATGACATGGGCCTACTGAAGACGACTCCTTTTGTGATCGGGGCCAGCGATGGTGTCTTGTCCAACCTCGGTGTGAATGCGATCAAACCTGGAGTTGTCGCTGTTACCATCGGCACGAGCGGAGCCATCCGTACCGTAGTTGATAAGCCGCTCACGGATGCCAAAGGGCGCTTTTTCTGTTACGCCTTGACCGAAAAGCTGTGGGTCATCGGCGGCCCGGTAAACAACGGAGGTATAGTCTTCCGCTGGATCCGGGATGAATTTGCAGCCTCCGAGGTGGAAACGGCCAAGCGACTGGGACTTGATCCATATCATGTGCTGACCCAAATTGCGGAACAGGTACGTCCTGGCTCCGACGGTCTGCTCTTTCTTCCGTACTTATCCGGTGAACGTGCGCCCCTGTGGGACCCGAATGCTCGCGGCTCCTTCTTCGGTCTGTCCCTGCGTCACAAAAAAGAGCATATGATTCGCGCCGCTCTGGAGGGTGTGCTGTTCAATTTGTATACCGTCATGCTCGCCATGGAAGAAGTCATCGACAGACCGTCAGTCATTCACGCCACTGGTGGATTTGCACGCTCGGAGCTATGGAGACAGCTCATGGCGGATATTTTCGATCAGGAAGTCATTATCCCCGAAAGTCTGGAAAGCTCATGTCTGGGCGCAGCTATTCTGGGCTTGTACGCACTGGGACGGATTGATTCGCTGGATGCTGTGTCCGGTATGATCGGTACCACTCACCAGCACAAACCTGTAGCAGAACACGTGGATATTTATCGCGATTTACTGCCGATTTATATCCGCATTTCACGTAAATTCGAAGAAGAGTTCAAGGATATTGCGGAATTTCAGGCCAAGTCCCTACAATCTTTAAATTAGTGGAACCTGTTCTAACGCTGCTGCGTATTACCGTTTTATAAAAACCTGTTATGTCAGTTGACAGGGTAAGAAGGAGGATTAGACGATGCTCAAACAATTACTGCACCGCCTGCTACATTCCACCTCTCATTCTCATAAGCGGCGATACAGCAGCTCAGACCGTTATTATGAACGTGAACGTAAACGCCATTCTTCTTCAGATGGTTACAAGAATAGTCACAATGGACACCACTATTACAAGGATAAACGCCGTCATTACTCCAGTTCTTAGCCAAACAACAAGAAGTAGCGACGGAATAGAGCGTAACACAAGAAGCATGCCACAGGCTCCTTCAAACCCTATAAAGCGAAGACCCTTCTTATCTCAAGGGCCTTCGCTTTATTGTTGTGCGCCCTTCGTTATGCAGGGCAACATCTGTGCATTTTACAGGAAATCGGCCAAGACCGAAATTACAGAAACAGGGTTTTAGAGATGATCACCAGCAAAATAAACAGAACCAGAATCGCTCCTACAGAGGTCCATGCTCCTACACCGCAACCCATACCGCCGCCTACTCCACACATATGACTCATTTACAACACTCCCTTCGCTCATTTACAGGATCATTGTATGTAGACATGGTCAAATGCGTAAGGGGGGCATTCCCCCATTTTTGCGGCGAATGCCTGTTTATTTTTAGGGATGTTATGGGTTAACCTCAAGCAGCAACAATGCTTCCTCCAGCTCTTGCATAAACTGTCGGCTGTTCTCATAACGTGGCCGAATCTGAAAAAGACGCTCCAGCATATGACGCACAGGTGAACTCAGCTTCAATTCTTCCTGCCAGCTTGCCGGCGGTTGATCCGGTTGAGGCTCGTAACTGCTATACAGCATAAAAAGCATTAAATGTCCGACATCGTACAAATCGCTGTAGACGGCGACATCTTGTCGCTCGGGTGCGCGCTTTTCCAGCATGGATTCGGTAAATATATCCTCCTGTCGCTCTCCTACCGCCAGAGCAAGACCAAAGTCGATCAGGTAGGGCTTCCCCTCACGGTGAATCACATTGGGAATGCGGATATCCCGATGGATATAGCCCCGTTCATGCACATGCAGAACTCGCTCCATTAACTCCAAAATGTAGACAATGCATTCCTGTTCCGTAAAGGAACGCTCCTGTTCAAATATAAGCTCCTCCAACGTCATGCCGGAGATGTATTCCATAACCACAACTATTCCGTTCAAATGTTCGACAATTTCGAGCAGCTTCGGAATATAGGGGTGTTCCATCTGCCGCATAATATGAGCCTCGCGCTGCAATAGCTGAACTGCCTTCGCCCGTTTGCTCGGTCTGGGCATTTTCACTGCCACCTCTTGTCCGCTGTGCCGATCCAGACAGAGGTAGGTTAGACCATAGCTCCCCATGCCTAAAAGCGAACGAACATCATAACGTCCGCTCAGTAAATCGCCAGGCTGTTTCGGATAATCCATCCATGATTCATATGCGTTTCGCAACCAAGCAAACATATTTATATCCTTTCCTCTACATGCCGCAGCAACGTTTCTTATACGGCTTGTTCTCGTATTCTTGTATTCCGTTATTATACCATCCACGATAAAAGACCATCAGAACCGGGAAGGTCTGATGGTCTTTATCAGAAAAGATGCTGGTTATGCCTCTCTGCGTCTGCGCGGTGTCAGACCAAGCCAGGACAACAACGAACCGCGCGATTTGCGTTGCCTGCCCTGGTAGGTACGCAAATTAGTAATTAGCTGCCGATCTCGTTCCTCGTCAACCTTTTCTTTCATCCAGCGTTTTTGATCCTCCAGTTGGTTAGACAGGCTGATATTCTTTTCCACCAAACGGCTGTGCTCTGCTTCCAGCTCCTCCAAACGGCTCCGCATTTCCAACAATGCAGTTTGCACCATGTCCTGCATCTGCGCCAGTTCTTGCGGCTCTATAGACTCCTGTGTTTGCACGGATACAGGTGCTTGCTCCAATCTACATTCAATGGTTGGTTCCAAAGTCTGCAACTCTTCCTGCGACTGTAGCTGCATGGGTTCCTCTGACGGTTCCTGAGCATTCATTTCATCCTGTAGTTCTGTCAGTTCTACCGTAGCAGCTGCTTGCGCCTGTATGACCGTCTCATCCCTGCCCTCAGCCGCCGCCATTATTTCTTCCCAGGTTGCGGTTAGTGACTCAGCATCCGAGATGGGTGGCAAGCGGAATTCTTCATCATCCATTTGAAAGGGAGCGGTCACTCTCTCAAGGACCACCTGAACCGCCTGCTCCATCGTCATATGCTGCTCACGCAACGCCCTCCGCATCACCTTCAAGCACTCAACATCCTCAGCACTGAACATCCTCGATTGATTCGCGGAACGCTGAAACACATACCCCTGCTCCTCCAGCGCCGCTGCATATTTACGAAGGGTACTCGCCCCGATTCCCAACTGTTTTGCTGCTTCCGTCGTCGATTTGCTTTCTTCCATTTAATCATTACCTCCCCGGATGGTATGGAAAGAAATAAGCTTGTATATGTAGAATTCGCGAAATCCATTGGAAACCCTTTGGCAAAAATGTTCTAATATTGCAGACTGCTAAGAACCTTTGTCATAACGGAATATTTGTAGATATACAAGAAACGACATTGCAGAGCATACTTCCGTTCAAGTATGTCCTTGAAACTCTTTAAAGAACGTCATATAAATGTCATACTTTCATTGTTTTCATGGCACTATTCCTTCCATCAAGATAGTTCAGGTTATAATTTGCACAGAATTTACCTTAAATATAAATTGAAACATGCTCTCCTATCTTCCAGTAAAAGTATTGATAATTCACGTTCACTCTATAATTAATCCTAAAGAACACCTCTATTCACAGTTTATTTATAATTTCCCGGAATGGAGGCAAAAAAATGGATATTTTCAAAAGATCAGCAATATGTTATGTTATGTAACGTAAAATGTATTTCAGGCATAATTTGTAGCATATTAACGTTCGCTGGAACGAGGAGGCAACATAGATGAAGGGGAAGGCAAGGAAAGTAGCTATTGTCGGCGCGGGAATGGTCGGTTCGAGCTGTGCCTACTCAATGGTTAATCAGTCCATTTGTGATGAGATCATGATGATTGACCGCACGTATGATCGGGCTTTGGCCCATGCACTGGATCTGTCTCATTGTATGGATTTTACGTCCACACGTACCAAGGTGCGTGCCGGCACGTATGCAGACTGCACGGATATGGACGTTGTGATTATAACGGCTGGTGCCAACCCTAAACCGGGGCAAGACCGCCTATCTGTGCTGGACAACGCAGTGCTTATTACCAGAGAGATTGTAACAGCGATTATGGAGGGTGGCTTCGACGGTATATTCGTCATTGCCGCTAATCCTGTCGACATTGTAACGTATATGGTACAAAGTATATCCGGTCTGCCGCGCAACAAGGTGATCGGTACAGGCACCTCCATTGACTCATCCCGACTCAAGACGTTGCTTTCTGAAGTATTTTCCATAGATCCGCGTAGCGTACAAGGGTATGCTCTTGGGGAGCATGGCGAATCCCAATTCGTCGCTTGGTCACACGTCACGATTGGCGGCAAGCCGCTCTTACACATTTTGCGTCAGCATAAGGAACGATTCAGCCACGTCGATCTGGACGACATTGCCCGTAAAACTCGGGATGCAGGCTGGGAGATCTTCACCCGCAAAGGGGCCACTTATTTTGGTATTGCCAATGCGCTGGCGTACATTACCCGTTCCATTTTAAATGATGATGGTAAAATTATAGCGGTCTCTGCTGTATTGGACGGCGAGTACGGGCACACCGATGTCTGCACGGGCGTTCCGGCGATTATCGGCAGCAGAGGAATCCAAGAGGTCATCGAGCTGGAGCTAAGTCCGGAAGAACAAGCGAAGTTCGACGCCTCTTGCCACCTTATCAGCAATAATATCCGTGCCATTTCAGGCTTAGTGTAAACCAATAGCACAGTAAAAAACTCCTTACCCTCATTGAGGATAAGGAGTTTTTGCAGTCCCCGTATTTCGCCCTATATCTCTTTATAACGAAATACGGTCAGTCCCGCCAACGTAAATACGACAAAGCTACCTATTATAACCGTCAACAGTGTGTCAGTTGGCACCATGAACGCCCCGAAGTTGTCTCTTCCACTCGGCATCATCGCCAATAAAGGCTGTGTCCATGGATAGTACGGACCGTAGGTTTGAGAATTGGCGACCAGAATATTCGGCACGGTGAAGACGAAATTTAACGCAAGCGGTGCGGCAAAGCTGGACCACAAGAAGGACACCATCAACTGCAACGCAGCCAGCGGCAGGCAGGCTACCCAGCCTGCGAGCAAACTTTGAGCGATCACGGCCCAAGGGATTGGTCCGTTCATGTCCTGCACAGCTCCGACACCCAGCAGCGCTCCTCCGAACAGTAGCTGGGTCAATCCGACCAAGGCCATAATGATGGTCAACTTGGCTGCATACAGACTGGTGCGGGACAATGGCAATGACATGAGTTGCTTCCAACCGCCGCCCCCATGCTCGAATCGGCAGACTAGAGATCCAAATACGGCGGTCAGCATCGGCATGAACAGCATGGCATGTAATGTAAGCATGGCAGTCAACAGCAACAGCCAGTTCCCTCCCGGATTCGCCAGCAAGCCAATCAAGACGGCAATCGCCGGGCTGACGAGCGCAAGCAGCCAAACGGGCGATTTGGCCATTTTCATACGTTCAACAGAAAGCAGCCGTATATATCCTCCGAACATTACGCCACATCCTTTCGGCTAAAATGGGCCGCTGTCAGCAGGCTGAGGAGTATGCCCGTTCCGCACCCGACGGACGCAAACATCCATGCTTGAGGTGCAACCCATGCGAATTGCGGCCAGGCCAACGGAAACCATTCGGACAGCTGTGAAGCAAACAAGCTGCCGATGCCTAACGTAATGCCCAGTGTTACAGGCAGCGCCTGATTATGGAACGTGACCGTTAACCACAACAATAATACGAGCATAGGCAGCGTGCCGCCCAAGGGCCAAAACCCGAGTCGTAGCAGTTCCCCTACGGGTGCAGGCTCTCCCCCAAAGCCAAGAATCATTCCCAACACCCAAGTCCCGACCGTCAGGAGTAGACAGGACACGCACAGCATCCCGATCGCTAGCGTCAGCTTGGCCATATAAACACTAAATTTGGAAATAGGCAAAGCCAGCAGCTGCTTCCAAGAGTTAGACGAATGTTCCACATTCGCCAGCATGGAAGCGACCATCGTAGCTCCTAATACCAGCGCAAGGGGGACAAAAATAGCGATGTTATCCATCAAGCTTTCCCATAAGCGCCCCTTGTATCGCGGAATCAGATAGTCATAGCGGAGTCCAAAGTTCAGTCCCTGCATCGCTACCAGCCCTAGAGGACCGAGAAACACCAAGAACCAGATTCCCTTTCTGCGTGCTTTGAGCAGATCCGCCGTGAGCGCTCGCAGCATCATAAGGAAGCCCCTCCTTTGCCCACTACCTGCATGAACATATCCTCCAGCGATTTGCGGCGTTCCTCCACACGGTATACGGCATGCGTATTTTCGACCAATCTTCTGACCAACAGCGCAACAGCCGCATCATTCATGTTCTCGAAATCCAGCGCCGATCCGTCCTTCACTGAATGGTAGCCCTGCTCACGCGCAATCAACTGGGCTGCTTCCGGTTCCGACACTACGATCCGAATCCCGCCTGCAGATTCCTGACGGAGATTGTGAATCGTGTTTTGAAAGACCAACTCTCCTTCACGGATAATACCCACGGTATTCGCCATATGCTCTACCTCACTCAACAGATGGCTGGATACCAGTACGGTGATCCCCCGTTGCTCGGGCATCGCCTGAATCAATGTGCGCATTTCCTGAATACCCTCCGGGTCCAAACCATTCGTAGGCTCATCTAAAATGAGTACTTCGGGATTCCCAAGCAGGGCTGCTGCAATACCCAGTCTCTGCTTCATGCCCAGCGAGTAGCCTTTGACTGGACGTTTGGCATGCTTGGTCAGTCGGACGACCTCTAATACTTCCGCAATGTTTTGCTTGGGTACATTCAAAATACGGCGAATGGCCTCCAGATTTTCAATTGCGTTCAAATGACCATAATACGAAGGATACTCCACCAACGAGCCGACTTTACGCAAAATATCGAGCTTATGTCTGCGAATATCTTTGCCGAATATACGGATCGTTCCTCGAGTTGGGCGAATAAGTCCAAGCAGCATGCGGATTGTTGTCGTTTTTCCCGCTCCATTCGGACCCAGAAATCCGTAAATATCTCCTCGAGCTATTTTCAGGTCCAGCTGATTAACCGCCGCGCGGCCTTTGTATATTTTGCTGAGACTGTTCGTTTCAATAATGTATTCGTTCAAGTTCCTCACCTCGACACCTATCGTAACGTGCCAAGTTTAAAGCCAAGGGAACTATGAGTTTAAGTTTTGTTTAAAAAACGGATTCGGGTCCCGGCTGATGAACTGATAATCTCCCTCTCCAAATTCATTTCGCGAGCCAGCAGTTCTGTAATCGCCAAACCAATCCCTGCGCCTTTTTCACTGGACTGTTGCTCCATACCGGGCCCTTTATCTACGATGACCAATGTCTCTGTCCCATTATCTTTCTGTACTTGAACACCGATATATCGGCCTGCGGCAGCATGGCGAACTACATTTTGAAAAAGATTATCCAGCAGACGGCGGAAGCCTTGCTCATCGACATTCCACACCATACTATGTTCGGGCAGGTCGATATCCACTTCAAAACCCTCCTTTTCCCACACCGGATACCAGCTGGCTACACACTCCCGCACTAGCCGCAAGATATCACGCGGTGTGTTATTCATAGTGTATTTTCCACTAGCTAGCAGATTATAGGTGAGCAGATTGTCGATCAGACTCCCAAGGTCTTTTAGCTTGTTTTCCATCAGTGTAATCGACTGTTTCCCTCTGCTGCTCAGATTTTCACCATCTAGTGTATACAGATGGCTACGCACGACCGTAAGCGGCGTCCGAATATCGTGTGACAGATCCGCGACCAGTCTCTTCCGCAGCTCTTCCTCTTGACGCTCACGTCCCCGACTTTCTGCCAACTGCTCAACCATCTGATTAAATGCTTCTTCCAACTTGCCGATTTCATCCGGGCGTCCAGTGGTAACAAGAATAGGCAAGCCATCCTCTCCTCGCTGCGACATGGCGGCCTGAAGCTGCAACAGTCTACGCCGAATGCCTCCAAAAAACAGAAGAGATACGAATATAAAAGCGCCCAAAACCAATACGATAAAAAAGAGATAGTACATGAACATGCTACTATCTGTAGGTGGCTGTTCAAAGAACGAACGGGGCACTTTTAACACCATATAGCCCTGATTCACATCATTCTTGCCCCCACCAATAAAGGCTACTACCGTAAACGGCCCCTCATAGCTTGCTTGCTTCATAAAAGCTATAGCCTGCGCAGCGTTCCATTGTTTTGGCATGTTAGGTTGTGTCGGTAACTCCAACCTTGTTTTATCTGCGGTATCCACCCAAAATATTTGTGAGTTAGGGAACATATCTTGTTGTATTTTGCGCAGATGGGCTGAGATTTGCTCTGGTGTGGCTCCCTTCAAAGCTACAGCTTCGCGATGCCAGCTATTTTCGGTATGGGTGGTAGAGGGATAGTAAGCGTTTTTAGGCTTGAGCTCCGTCCCCCAATTCAATAACACGCTATATATCAAGGCTGTAGCAGGCAACACAATGGGCAACAGCATCATAGCAACCACAATAATGACCAGATAACGGAACAACAGTGAACTGCGAAACCGACCTCCCTGACCCGGCCTAGAGCTGGGGTGCAGCCTCCTCCAATTTTTGCGCGTCCTGCTCATTATGCTTTCACCCGATATCCTACACCACGGATCGTCTCAATGATGCGGGGTGCCGCAGGATCGATCTCCAGCTTTTCGCGGAGATGTCGGATATGGACCATTAAAGTTTTGTCTCCGTCGATATATGGATCTCCCCACACCGCTTCATACATTTGCTCTTTTGTCATAATTTGGCCCAAATGCCGCAGCAAATAAGCAAAAATGTGATATTGCTTGCCTGTCAGTGTAATTTCCTCCCCTGTATCACGGTTCACAATACGGTTATCAGGAGAGAACACAGAGAGATGCCCCAGTTGTAAAGATTCTTCGGGCACGGTTCCCGAGCGGCGCAGCAAAATCTCTATACGTGCTATGAGCTCATCCGGGTGAAAGGGTTTGGTTACATAATCGTCGGCGAAATCCAGTCCTTGCAGCTTATCGTCAATGGATGTACGGGCAGACAACATGAGAATGGGAAGCTCCGGGTACTCTTTCTTGAGCCGCTTCCCCATGGTGAATCCATCCAGACCGGGTAACATCACATCCAAAATCACGAGTTGGCACGTACGGGCTGCTTCCACAGCCCCATCCCCGCTGCGAAGCCAGGTTACAGCGTAATTCCGCTCTTCCAAATACTGATGCGTCCAAGCACCAATATCCTGGTCATCTTCGATGTATAGCACATTTGTTTTCATAATAGACACCTACTTATCGTTTTTCTTTTATGTAATGGGCATTATAGCATTTATGGTACATAACCCACTTAAAAAGGTTAATAACTACCTTATACGACATACGCTTCACATTTTCAAATTTGATTGCTCGTAAAAAAGGAGGACTACCCGATGCTGCTGGAAGCGATATACCATCACCCGAAACGTAATTGGGCTTTTGGTTACAATGATGAAACGATATTTCTACGGCTACGTGCGAAGAAAAATGACCTAAATACCGTTCATGCTCTCACCGGAGATAAATACGATTGGGACCGCACCCGACAGCTTGTCCCGATGTCCAAATTCGCTACCGATGGCAGGTTTGATTATTATGAATGCAGCATAAAACCTACTCACCGTCGGCTGAAATATGGATTTTTGCTAGAAGACGGTGAGGAACGTATTTGGATGAACGAGGACGACTTCACCACCCAGGAACCCCAAAATGCAGATAAACTGTTCCAATATCCGTTTTTGAACCCGATTGATATTCTGAAGCCACCTGCATGGGTGAAGGATGCTGTATTTTATCAGATTTTCCCGGAACGTTTTGCGAACGGTGACCCCTCTATCAGCCCAGAAGGTGCAGAGACATGGGGCGGAACACCACAAAGAGACAATTTTTTCGGTGGTGATCTTCAGGGGATTCTGGATCACCTGGATCACCTGAACGAGCTAGGGATTAACGCCATATATATGACTCCTGTGTTCAAGGCGACGACCAATCATAAATATGATACAGAGGATTATATGGAGGTGGACCCGCATTTTGGGGACAAAAAGACATTAAAAAAACTGGTCGATGCCTGCCACGACCGAGGAATTCGGGTGCTGCTTGATGCGGTGTTCAACCATTCAGGGCGTACGTTTAAACCGTTCGTTGACGTGCAAGAAAAAGGCGAAGCCTCGCCTTACAAGGACTGGTTCCATGTACATAGCTTTCCCCTGAAAGTGGTGGATGGCATACCAACGTACGATACATTCGGGCTGGAACCGATGATGCCCAAGCTGAACACCGAACATCCTGAGGTGAAAAGGTACCTGCTGGATGTGGCAAAGCACTGGATCGAAGAAATCGGCATCGATGGTTGGCGGTTGGATGTGGCAGACGAGGTAGATCACGCCTTTTGGCGGGAATTCCGCACTACGGTCAAGCAGGCCAATCCAGATGCGTACATTTTGGGTGAAATGTGGAATGAATCATCTGAATGGCTTCAGGGGGACCAATTCGATGCAACGATGAATTATCCGTTCACCTACGCGGTAAATGATTTTTTCGTCAAAAAAGTGACTGATGCTCAAAGCTTTGCCTTCGCCATCGGACGACAGCTGGCCCGCTATCCACAGCAAGCATCCGAGGTTGCCTTCAATCTGCTGGATAGCCACGACACACCGCGCCTGCTGACACTGTGTGGGGATGACAAGCGGCTGATGCGACTGGCCGCCCTGTTCCAGTTTACGTACATGGGCGCACCCTGCATCTATTATGGCGATGAGATCGGCCTGGATGGAGATGCCGATCCAGGCTGCCGCAAGTGTATGGAGTGGGACACCGACAAACAGGACCGCGAGCTGTTCGACTTTTACCGCGAGCTGATTGCGCTTCGTAAGGGGCACCCGGTCCTCCGTGATCAGGGGAGCATCACCTTTTTGGAGGCACAGCCAGAGGGCACCTCACTTGCCTACGAGCGCCGCAGCGAGGAAGAAGTGCTACTCGTGCTGCTCAACCGTTCCGATGAGGATCACGTTTTTGAACTGGACATTCCTGAGCAGGAATGGCAGTTAGCCTTTGGTGAAAGCCAGTGGTCCGTTAGAGAGAGGGGGCTGCTTGCCAAGCTTCCACCCTACGGATACGCTGTACTGAAGGCAGCGCCTGCTCAGTAGAAAAGGGCATAAGCCTCTATAGGCGGATGCTGATGAAAGTACCTGCCGAATAACGGCAAAAAAGCGAAACCATCAGGAACAAGATAGTTAACTTGTTCCCGGTGGTCTTTTTACGTTGAATATGAGCTTCTATTGTCGATTATTTGTTTTTAACATCTGTTCTTACTACCCCAACATCCGAAGCATTGATCGAAATGGGGTTACCGCCTTGTCCTGTCTGAGCTGAAGAAGACAGGTAGCGGCGAATAGCAGATCTTAAAGAAAAGAGGCTCGGTGATTCACACAAAAAAAACGAAATTTCCATCTATAAAAAAAACGCTCCAAGAGGATATACCCTTGAAGCATTTTTTGAGTGCTACCTGAGCCAGTACAGCAGTTTACGCAGGTAGCGTCTGTGTTTTCAATTGCACGTACAACTGGTGCGTCACCTGCTGCGGCTCAATACCCAACTCATCTTCTAGTATTCCGACGAAGCTTTCATAATGCTTTTGAGCAGCGGTATAATCGCCCAGTTGGGCATAGGCGGTCAGCAGCAGACTGCAGATATCGTCTGAGTACGGCTCCCGTTGCTGTAGGCTGAGTAAGCGCTGAACAGACTGCCGGGTACGACCTGAGCGAAGCTCTTCTCGCGCCAGCTCAGAAGCACATGCCAGATACATATTGCGCAGCTTCTCCCTTTTTGCATATGCCCACGGGTAATCGTGCTCCTCCAGATAGTTGCCACGGTATAGTGCCAACAGGCTCTCAATACGCGGCTTACCGCCGGTACCGGATGCAGCCCATTCGGATATTCCCCGCTCGAATAGCTCCACATCTGTAATCCAGCCATTGCGGTTCAAGCGGTAGCGATCCAAATTATATTCCAGCTTCGTATCTTGCATCCGTTCTTTCAACGCCTTGCGGATTTGGTAAATGGACGTGTGCAGGTGAACAACAGCCTTGTCCAAATGATATTCAGGCCACAGCGCATCCAGCAATTGTTCTTTGCTCACCCATTCCCCTTCATGGTGTAATAAGAAGGAAAATAGCTCCTGTGACTTTAATGTGCGCCATTTGAATGGTTTCGCACCTACGGCTTCCTGTCCATCCTCCAAAATTTCAAGTTTTTGAAAACAACGTACCTTGGGGGATTGCTCTGCTGAAGCTCCCAAACTAGAAGAACGGGGATCAGCCAGCGTGGCTGCAATCCGATCTAACGTTTTGGATAGCCGCCGGGCATGAACGGGCTTTAACAAGTAATCCAGTGCTTGCAGCTCGAACGCTTCAATAGCATATTCCGAGTACGCGGTCACAAAGACGATATGAATATGAGAATCTAGCTGTTGAATCCACTCGGCGGCCTCCAGACCATTCATCTCTGGCATTCCGATATCTATAAAAACAATATCCGCACGTTCTGCTGCCAGATGATCCAGCCCCGCTTGTGCAGACGTATATTTGCCCATTACCGTTAACCGTCCGTCCGCCTCCAGCAACCGTTCCAAGTAGGTTAATGCCGACCTCTCATCATCAATCAAAATCGCCTTCATTTGTGTCCGTACTCCCTTCCTGCTGCAACCATTTATCATGATGTTCTATTTACATGCTATCTGCTTTATCCATACGATTTTTAATTTCTTATATTTTATATATCGTATCATTGCGGGCGTGACTTTAGCTTTTCCGACAAATGCACTGTACTTTTTTTTATTCATCGGTATTCCGGGGCGAGGTCGTTTCCGGCACACGGAAGCTTACCGTCGTCCCTTGCATAGGATTACTTTCAATTCGCAATCCTTCTCCATACATATGGATAAGACGGCGATGGATATTACGCAGTCCCACGCTGGAAGATACATGATCCTCCGACAGCAGCTGTTCCAGTCGCTCGGACGGAATCCCTACGCCGTCATCGGTCACGCTGACCACAAAATCGGTTCCATCCTCCTGCACAACCACTCGCACGGTTCCACCTGTTGCCCGTTGCATCACACCATGCCGTATCGCATTTTCCACGATGGGCTGAATGCTTAATGGCGGGATGAGCGACCGGATGTTCCTTCCTACCTCTACGGTCACCTGCAAACGTTCTTCAAATCGTGCTTTTTCCAGTGCCACATACGATTCTACCAATTCCAACTCCTTGGATAATGGCACCGTATTCTCCCTGTTCTGAAAATCAAAACTGCCCCGCAAATACTGACTCAGCTCCATGAGCAGCTCCGCTGCTTTGTCCGGGTCTACGGCTACGGTCGAAACAATGACATTCAAGGCATTGTACAGAAAATGCGGCTTGATTTGTGCCTGTAAAAAGGCCATTTCCGAACGCACCGCTTCCTCCGCCGAATGACGCATGTTCAACAGCGTACGCACACGCGCCTTTAATTCCTCAGCATCAACAGGCTTACGCAGAAAATCATTAGCTCCCGCCATAAAACCTGCGCGGATATCCCCGGGCAGGTCGCGTGCCGTCAGCAGCAACACCGGTAGCTCGGACAGGGAATACCGTTCCCGTATCCGTCGGCACAGCTCAATACCGGACATTTCCGGCATCATCCAATCCGTAATGACTAGGTCAAATCGGGAACGGCCATTCAGCATGTGAAGTGCCTCCTCGGCATGATCCACCGCCACCACGCTACAACCTGTGGTATATAATAGCTCCTCCAGCACCCGAAGATTAACCGCATCATCATCTACAGCCAGCACTTTGTAAGGAACAGTCTGAACTTGCTCCAGTGCATCTTCTTCCTGCGGAATCACATTCCGACCCGACGTCACACCAGGCTGCAATATCACCGCAGACGAAACATCTTTTTGAGCTTCATGTGCCAACGTTCCAGTCTGCGCTAAGGGCAGTGTAAAATAAAAGGTCGAACCCTTGCCCAATCTAGATTCTACCCGGATATGACCACCATGCAGCTCCACCAGACGACGGACTATGCCTAATCCAAGCCCTGTTCCACTGTATCCTTCATCCTCAGCATTCGCCCCTCGGTTAAAAGGTTCAAATATATGCGAAAGATGCTCCTGGGCAATACCGGACCCGGTATCCTTCACACTGATTTCCATTTCACGGTTCCCCGCTTTGGCAGAGATAACGATTTCGCCTTCCTCCGTAAATTTCACCGCATTCCCCAACAAATTGTACAAAATCTGAATCAGCCGATCCTCATCCGCATCTACCTTGGGCAACGAATTGGGCAATTCTTTGACAAATTGAATTTTTTTCTTACCCACTGTATGACCCAATACCTCCAGCACGGACTTCACAGCTGCCTGTACATTGACAGGCCGACGATTTAAGGCTAATCTGCCATTTTTCAAATTAGAAAAATCCAGAATATCGTTAATTAAATACGAAAGTCTGCGTCCTATATTCGCAATCAAGACCAAGTTGTGCTTTTGCGGCTCATTGAATTGTGTCCCGTAGCGGTCTAGCATGGATTGAGCGATATTAATTACTCCATGCAGAGGAGTGCGCAGTTCATGTGACGTATTTGCCAGAAATTCATCTTTTAACCCATCCAGTGTTAGCAACCGTCGTGACAGGTTCTCAACCTCCCTAAACGAATGTACAAAACGTTTGGCCAGCAGGAGCGTTTGAGCCAATACGAATATGAGCATTTCATAGGCTGTCACTCCACGCACATCTCCCCAGCCCAGAATATACACAAAACTAGTCACTACAATCATAAGAATGCTCATAATACTAATGACTAGCAGTGCAGCGTCATCCGTCCGTTGAAGAAGCCCACGAATCAAGATCAGTAATACATATCCCACACTGACTACACCAAAAAGAAGAATAAATGCTTCAAAGGATGAGAGTACCAATGTAGGCAGAAATAGCCCCATACCCAGCATCAGTGCGGTTGTAATATTATAGAGGCGCAGCACGAGCCGATTCATAACAATCTGCGTCGAAAGATGAACATAGTGGATCAGAAAATAGTAGAACAGGGTTGACGAGAACGACTGTATTTTCAGTATCCATTCATAAGGTAAGTCCGGTATTCCCCAAGCCAGCAGCTTTTCTCCATGTGTCAGAATATAAAATAAAGCCGCGATACAAAAGCATCCTAAGTAAAGCAATGCCTTCTCCTTTTTACGTAAAAGGTATAGCATGATAAAAAATACGGTAGGAATAAAAAATCCTGCTATCAGTATGGTGTCCTCTGCCATTGCAACTTCCCGGCTATGTGTAATACTCTCGTAATCCCCAAATAACAGTGGATAAATGATTCCACCGGAGGAGTAGCTATAATTAGCCACATGCACGGTAATATCAGCCGAATGTCCATCTATCGCTGCAAATCCAACATAGGGAACATTGCCCTGCTTGCCCTTGTCGGCAGAAACAGAGGGAATACCACTTGCTCCCACGTTTTCTCCGTCAATCCATACTTGACTGGCGCTGCGAATGTTTTGCATATAGATGCCGTACAGATTTTCCGCTTTTTCAGGCAACAGCACACGGATATGATAGGTTCCATATCCGGTCGCCTGTCCCTTAGGCATCCACTGATTCCATTTACCAGGCACATCCACAATCTTGGCAGAAGAACTCGTTTCCAGCCTCAACTCTGAAGAACTCTGATGATTTTCCCAATCCTTATCTTGTTGCATTTCATGAAAGGATGAAGGTTGCACAAGCTGATTGGGGTAAAATTTCCACTCCCCTCCCAGCTGTATAGGGCCTTCCTTTTCAGGGTCCCAATTACGCAAATCAATAACACCGTTGTGTGCTTTCCAATGACTGTTTCCAGATAAAACACCTGACACTAACGGATACACCGGCAACGCAACCGCAAGCAGAAGTATAATAAAAAATAAAACCCCCTGTTTTTTCATAAATCCCCCGCTCTTTTCAATATCGTCTATCTTTTAGTATCGGTTATTCTAACCAGCTGTATTAGAAGCGCTGCCCATGCAAAAAGGGACGCCCGCCGCAGACAAAAATCTGTGCGGGATCGTCCCCTTTTATACACCCTTGTACTCCCTGCATTTCCCTTATTAAGGAATCATGCCTTCATCATTGCCACCGCCAGGAATCGAGCCTGAATCGTCTCCGCTGCTATCGCTTGGTGGTATTACTCCTCCACTGCTGTCGCTGCTTCCTGTTCCGCTGTTGTCGCTTGGTGGTGTTGCTCCACCGCTGCTGTCGCCGCTTCCTATTCCGCTGCTATCGCTCGGTGGTGTTGCTCCACCGCTGCTGTCGCCGCTTCCTGTTCCGCTGCTATCGCTTGGCGGCGTTGCTCCTCCGCTGCTGTCGCCGCTTCCTGTTCCGCTGCTATCGCTTGGTGGTGTTGCTCCACCGCTGCTGTCACTGCTTCCTGTTCCGCTGCTTTGTTGCTGGCTGGCTATAAAATCTTTATACTCCTGAATCGCATCTTCCAGATTCATATAATTTTTCTTGATTTCCGGCATAGGATAATACTGGTCCAGACGATTGTATGCATCCACTACTCTGTGAAAGTAGACCGTCGTAGGATCTGTACCATTTACTGTAAGCAGATTGTTCGCAATGTTCTTGAGCTCATTGATATCAAGATCAGTTACGATCCATTTGGATTGGTAGTTCGAAAGTGCTGTAATCAAATCTGTGTTAGCCTGATCTACCTGAAGCTGTGTAATATCCGGAGTATTAAGCACAAGGCTTGCCTGATTAATTTGCCCTTGAAGTTCTTCGTTATCTTGTTGGGTATAATGACGGCCGAACGTCTGAACTTCATTATTAGCTATACTTATGTTGAAATTTAAGAACATGGTATCCACTGCTATTGGTGCAGCATACTGGCTCTGTACCTGTTGCAACTCCTCGTATACAGGAACCACGTCTTGCAATTCAAAGCTAGGCAAACCTAAGAAGATGGAGGCATGCTCTGAAGCAGAAGACAAGGCTTGCTGGGCTTCAGCGCTTAATGAGCCTGAATTTTGCACCAAAATTCCATTGATCGATGCCTGCATTTCAATGATTTCGTGTCTTAATTGTAGTCTTTTCTCGTTATATTTTTCAATATAGTTCCCTTTAGCCTGACTTAATTGATTATAAGAGATCACCAATTGCTCCTCAGGAGTAAACGGCATCATGAGTGCAAAGTTGGCTTGTTCTGCTAGTTGCTCTAAAGGGAGCATTTCCGTATTCAAATAATTACGAGCGATAGGGTCAGACAGCAGTTTTAGATGAACGTCATGAATCAGCTGTTGCAGTTTTTCCCGAGTTGTAGCAGGCACTGGTGCAGTGAATTCCGCAAGCCTTTGACTCAGCTCCATGTTCAAGTTCAATACATCCAGTTGCGTCATAGCGGTGTGCATCTTCTCTGTATATTCCTGAATGAGGTTGCCCAGTTCGGCATTTTGAGAGCCACTCTGATCGTAGATAACCTGCGCTTCTTGTAAAGTATTTTTAAGCACTGAGAAGTCCGCTGCTTGCAGTGCCAAGAATGATTCTGTGGTACCTTCTATTTTTTGTGTCCATTCGTCCAACTGCTCCGTTGTAGATAATGGATTCAGATATACGTTTGATCCTTCCCTCACTACGGACTTGTAACGCGCTTTGTCTGTTTTCAAATTCTCCACATGATCCGTTACATCGAGAAAATGCAGATAGGCATCTCTGAGTCTTACCGATGCTTCGTATACTTTAATTACTCGACGCAGGCTTACTACTTCCCGATCCACAATATTTTGAGGCGCATTCCCTTCCAACACATTATTGCCAAATTGAATAGCTTGACTTAGTGATTCATCCCAAAGAGGCGGGAATTCGTCGCTAACCATTCGATTTTGCTCAAGGGTAGTCGAAGCTACCTGAATCAGTCTAACTAATTCCTGTGTTCCAATCGCCGGTTCTGTGGCTGAATCTGTGTACACAGAAACATCCTGTTTCAATGTGCTGAGCGCTTGATCTACCTCTGCCTGTGTAGCTGTAGTATTGTTGAGTACCAGCGTAGCCTGATGGATTGCTGCCGACAGGCTTTCCTTCGCCGTAGCCGGGTAGAGTGCCTGATCCGGTCCACCCTCACCTGCACGATCCAGCAGATCTTTGGCTGCATGGACTTCTGCCTCCAGCTGACTGCGGTCTACGTTGACAATATCACTGTTGTGTTTTTTCTTATCTTTGCTCTCTGTTTCCGTGACAACTGATCCAGCAGAGGACGAGTTCGTCGTGCCATTCACGAGACTAACAGCTTCTTTCATCGCATCATAGTTAATGATAACATCCTGCGGCTGTTTTTGTTCCGGCAGGTTAAGCTGGTTGATTGTAGCTCCCTTAGCCAGCGTAATAAAAGGAACGCCCACATATTGTGATGCATCCAGCAAACCAATACTGCCGCTAACCAACAGCTTGCCCAGTCCCTGTTGCAACGAAACGCGGCTAATCGCGGCATTTCCCTCGGTCACGATCGATGCATCATTTTTCAGCGTCAGGTTGTCGATCTTCGTCGTCCCGGTTGCTGTCAGCTTTGCATCCTTAGAGCCCAGCTCCACACCAGACCATGCCGTATTTTCCAAAATGGCCGATACAGGCTGGGTCCCTGAGCCTTTGATTTCCAATACCCCTGTAGAGGACATGTTCTTCAAGGTTACCGAGCCATTAACGATCAGGCGCCCCTCAAAAGACACGCCCTTGCCGTCAAAAACGCCACCGTCTGCGTTAATTTCCAGCTTATTCACACCTGTCAGTGTACGCAAATTACGGTTAAGGTCGAATTTTGCCCCTTTTAGTACAGCTTTGTTATTTTCACCAAACAAACCTTGCAAAGATCCTTCCAACTGATACGGGATATTTCCGATTCGAACAGTATTGCCCTCTGATTTCACTTCTCCTACCGGATGATCCAGCAGGCTGACGAATACTTCCGCACCACTCTCCCGGTTCAATGGATTTTTCAAATCCGTTGTAGAAGCATCCTCTGATAACAGACCATAAGAGCGGGCAACTTGAACTGCATTTTGCTGTGCATTCGCTGTGCCGGCATCCTGTAAGTCCATTGCACGTACGAGCGATACGATCAGTTCTTCCTTGGTAATGGCATCCCCCGGACGGAACAGTTCCCCGTTACCTGTCATATACCCGGCTGCACGTACAGCCTCAATATAGGGAGCGCCCCATGCATCTGACGATACATCCATAAAAGAAGTCTGCGACTGGTTGTTAACTTCCAACTGGAACAGACTGCACAAAATTTTAGCCGCTTCTGCACGGGTCAAATTTTTTTGTGCCATAAAATCGCCCTGATTACCGCCTGTCATCAAACCCAAGGTGCGAGCTTGTGTTACAAATCCAGTTTCGCTTTGCGTATCTGCTGTCGCTGCATAAGCAATCTGGACGCCGCCCACCCAAGGCAGAGATACGATTGAACCTGAAGCAATACCCAATACCATCGCAGATGCAATCCATTTATTTCGATTTACAAGTTTCAACATTTCCACTCCTAGACACTATTTATTGGCATATATCCTGTTTTATCAAAGGCTTTAGTCATGTTTAGTTCTACGATTTATGCAACCAAGGAACTATGCTAAGAGAAGTATACGAAACCCCACTGAACCGATTCTGAACAATTAGACCTACACGAATCATTCCGGAGCAAAATTGCTTGACTTAGAGTGAACTCCAAATGTAATAATATCCGGTGTAAGTAGCTGGAGTAGACTACATTTGAAGAAAACAATATCTAGGAAAGCGAGGTATAATCAAATGGACTATGTGAAACTTGGAAATACCGGCTTGGATGTATCCCGGCTTTGTCTTGGGTGTATGGGCTTTGGGGTTGCAGAACGGTGGATTCACCCATGGATACTAGATGAAGAGCGCAGTCGTCCCATTATAAAAAATGCCCTGGAGCTAGGTATTAATTTTTTTGATACCGCGAATGTATATTCAGATGGAACTAGCGAAGAAATTGTTGGACGGGCTTTAAAGGATTATGCGAATCGAGATGAAATTGTCCTCGCGACAAAGGTTCATTTCCGTATGCATCAAGGCCCGAATGGTGCGGGACTTTCTCGAAAGGCTATCATGAGTGAAATAGATAAGAGCCTTAAGCGACTGGGGACAGATTATGTGGATCTGTACCAAATCCATCGCTGGGATTACAATACCCCTATTGAAGAGACGATGGAAGCATTACATGATGTTGTGAAGGCCGGGAAGGCAAGATATATTGGTGCTTCTGCTATGTACGCATGGCAGTTTCTAAAGGCATTACATGTCGCTGAAAAGAATAGATGGACCCGATTTGTATCAATGCAGAATCATTTAAATCTCTTATATCGTGAAGAGGAGAGAGAGATGCTGCCGCTTTGTAAGGAAGAAAAAATCGGTGTGATTCCATACAGCCCGCTTGCAGGTGGAAGATTGACGCGTGATGCGCAGGAAACAACACATCGTTCCGAAACCGATCAGGTTGCGAAATCTAAATACGATGCGACTGCCGATACCGATCGATTGATCGTGGAGCAGGTTGCGGCCATCGCAGAAAAACGTGGAGTTCCTCGCGTTCAAATCGCACTTGCCTGGTTGCTACAGAAAGAACCGGTAACAGCTCCCATTATCGGTGCTACGAAAACGTCTCATCTCGAAGATGCAGTAGCTGCTCTTTCGATTACGTTAACACCTGAAGAAATTGCATTGCTGGAAGAGCCGTATGTTCCTCATCCGGTAGTTGGCGCTCAGTAAATATGGATGAAATGACAGTTTCGAAATAAGAAACGACAAGAACGCCCTATCCATTTACATAGGGCGTTCTTGATCAGAAATCAGGAGGTGAAGTCTGCATGTTGATCGCAGAAGTAAGCAAAAAATTCGAACTATCTCAGGATACACTCCGCTATTATGAACGCATCGGACTTATTCCGCGTGTGAACCGTAATAAAAGTGGCATCAGGGATTACACGGAAGAAGATTGCAGATGGGTTGAATATATTAAATGTATGCGAGGCGTAGGACTTCCCATTGAAATTTTGATTGAGTATGTTAGGTTATTCCAACAGGGTGATGAAACGATGAATGCTAGAAAAGAACTCCTAATAGAGCAGCGCAAGCAGCTCATTGCAAAAATGAAAGATATGGAAAATGTGTTGGAACGCATGGATAACAAAATTACAAGATATGAACAGACAATAGGTAAAAAAGAAAAACATCTAATTTAGCCCCTGCGTGCTTTACGGGACAATAGGTTTCCCAAGGACTGAACACCTTGTACAAACAAGACTAGAATGATGACGGTAATCAGCATAACCAGCGTATCAAAACGTTGATAGCCATATGCGATCGCCAGATCGCCAATTCCGCCTCCGCCGACCGCACCAGCCATAGCAGTAGCCCCAATCAGACCAATGGCTGCTGTCGTTAACGACAAAATCAGAGAACTGAATGCCTCAGGAAGCAGAAAGTATCGAATGACCTGGAACGGGGTCGCCCCCATCGCATCTGCTGCCTCCAATATCCCCGGATTCACCTCCAACAGCGAGTTTTCGACCAGCCTTCCGATATATGGCGCAATATATATAATCAAGGGGACAATTGCCGCGCTGGTCCCAATGGATGTATTCACAATCAGACGGGTTAACGGAATGATCGCAATCAGCAAGATAATAAACGGTAAGGAACGAACAATGTTAATGATTGGATTCAAAATATTGTGCAGCCATTTGTTCTCCAGAATTCCGCCTGGACGGGTGATGACGAGTAAAATACCGATAGGGATACCGATCAGGGCGCCAATGAATAATGATATGCTGACCATAAGCACGGATTCATACAAAGCTTCCCACAGTTGATCCCAGGTGATCGTAGTTCCTGTAATCATCATAGACTCTCTACCTCCTGAATATGGACTCCTTTGCTCTTGAGAAAATCAACAGCCTGCTGAACGGTATGCTGTCCACCGCGCAGTTGAATCGTCATATAGCCAATCGTCGTTTCTTGAATCTCCGTCATGTTGGCAAACAAAATGTTCACGTGGATATCATGCTGCCGAATCAATTCATGAACCACCGGATCAGAAGCAACCTGCCCTATAAATTCCAGCTTGTATATTCGCTGTGATTCTTGCTGTTCGAACGTTTGCAGCACACTCTCGGGTACCGAATCGTGAATGACCGTGCGTACAAAGCTCTGTGTCGTTGGGTGCTGCGGCTGCCCGAATACCTCCAGAACATTGCCCTGCTCGATGATTTCCCCCTTTTCCATTACGGCTACCTTGTTGCAAATCCGCTGAATCACCGACATCTCATGGGTGATGATCAAAATAGTGATCTTGTATTCCTTATTGATTTTGCGAAGCAAGTCGAGAATTGACTGTGTGGTCTGCGGATCAAGTGCTGAGGTTGCCTCATCACAGAGCAAAATGGACGGGTTGCTCGCAAGCGCCCGTGCAATCCCTACACGCTGCTTTTGTCCGCCGGAAAGCTCGTTGGGATAGCTATTCGCCTTGTCCGACAATCCTATGAACGCCAAAAGCTCTTTTACACGCCCCTCTATTTCCCGTTTGTTGCGCTTAAGCAGCACCAACGGAATTGCAATGTTGTCGAACACTGTTTTCGATTCCAGCAGATTAAAATGCTGAAAAATCATTCCGATCTTCTTCCTTACCTTCCGCAGCCCAGAGGTCGAATAGGTATTTAACTGTTCCCCCTCAACAAGAACCTCTCCGCTGGTTACTTTCTCCAGACGATTGACCAAACGGATCAGCGTACTTTTCCCTGCGCCACTGAATCCGATAAACCCGAAAATATCTCCTTTATCCACTTTGATATTTATATTTTTTAACGCTTCAATACTTAGACCTTTTCTCACATAGGTTTTGGATACATTCCTAAGTTCAATCATGAGTCCTAACTCCTTCCGTTCTCACAAGTATGTAAGATGTTCTAAGCTTATTGCTTTTCTTTGGCATGAATGATCGAATTAAATCCGAGTATTCTAGTAAGTTTTATAAAGTATACTACTTCGATTTAATATTCATGTCAATATGTGTTTTGAGTCTTGGTTAGTTCAGTCCTTGCATAAATCAGCATGATATTGCAAATGGTATGAAATATGCCGAAGCATACACACCTTGCCCGAACGGGACGGAAGCGGAGGAAGATAGATGAAGCGAATATTTACCTTGTGGCTATGCGTTGCAGTTATAGGGATGTTGACAGTTACGGCAGAACCCGCATGGGCTACTCAGACTGTTGACGGACAGCCTTATCATTTTGGGTTCAAAAAAAGTAAGGGAGGGGAGCTACCTTCCATCGCACAAGAAGGCTTTATGCAACTAATCGAAAGGCAAGGTGGCATCTTTCTGGGGGATACCACTAAAAAAGAATTATTTCTCACTTTCGACAACGGCTATGAGAATGGGTATACTCCCAAAGTGCTGGATGTATTGAAGGCCAAAAAGGTTCCCGCCGCCTTTTTTGTGACGGGGCATTTTGTAAAAGACCAGCCTGATTTGATGCGACGCATGGCCAGTGAGGGTCATATTATCGGAAACCATTCATGGAGCCATCCTGATATGAGCACCATTTCTTCGACAGAGATCCGGTCTGAACTAGATCGGGTACGAAATGCATCGGCAGAGCTAACCGGGCAAAAAGAAATGAAATACGTCCGGCCGCCTCGCGGCATTTTTAGTGAAAAAGCATTGGCTTCCTGTCGAGAAGCCGGATATACGAGCGTATTCTGGTCCGTGGCTTACAAGGACTGGGACACAAATATCCATCAAGGAACGGACTATGCCTATCGTCAAGTGATTGGTCAGCTCCACCCTGGTGCGGTTATTCTGCTCCACTCCGTATCCAAGGACAATGCCGAGGCGCTTGGTTCCATCATCGATGAGGCTCGCAAGCAAGGGTATGAGTTTAAAAGTCTAGACGACCTTAAGGTGAAGCATTATCACTAAATAGTAATTGAATTTAATGAGTCGATACGTTATCAGCCCGATCCACACCTGCCCATGCGTAGCCAGTGTGAATCGGGCTTTTTAGTTTACGACCAAGGAAGGTAATGGATATAACGATATGGATGGGCTGGCTGCCAAGCTTTCGCCACTCGGCGTGGTCATCCATCAACACCATAATGAACAAGTGCTGGACATCAGCCCGCAAAATATCCATAAATGGAACGCGCTTCAGAAGCTTGGTGTGCAGCCCCATCAATTTATCGCCTTCGGCAATGATGCGAACGATATTCCGATGTTCAAGGAGGCACAACATGCCGTCATGATTCATCACCATCCTGAACTGGCAGCCTACGCGACTGAATCGATCTCTAACGAAGGGGAAAATCAAGAAGACCGGATTATCGCCAAAATACGTGAGTTGGCTGAAACAGTTACCATTTAGCCAAACGCCAAGGAAGGGAAGGTCTCTCTATGAACCTTCCCTTCCTTTTACCATTCTAAAGATAGCAACGCCTATTGCATGGTTAGCTTATACACCCTGGCTTCATAAGGGCGCAGCTTCAAGGCATGCAGTTGTTCCCCTTGAACCGGCTTGTAGTTGGACAGCAGCAGCTCCACCTTAGCGACAGGAAAGTCCTCCTCGGGCCAGTGGTACACCGGATCACGGTCAAAGAAATTCAAAATGACCAGCAAACGCTCTTCTCCCAGCATACGAGTGAATACATACAGCTCCGTATCCAGCGGCAACAGCAGCTTGTATTCGCCATAGACTATGACCTCATGTTGTTTACGCAGAGCAATCAACTTGCGATAATAGTGGAAAATCGAGTCTGGATTACTTCTTTCTGCCTCTGCATTAATGTGCGTGTAGTTATCATTAATCTTCATCCACGGCTCTCCATCGGTAAATCCGGCTGAAGGTCCAGCATTCCATTGCATAGGAGTACGCGCATTATCCCGACTTTTCCGCCAGATCTCTGCCATAATCTGTTCCTCAGACTCACCGATCTTCCGTTGTTGCTCATAATAATTCAACGTTTCCACATCCCGATAATCATCAATGGACGGGAATGCAATATTCGTCATCCCAATTTCCTCACCCTGATAAATATAAGGCGTACCCTCTAGCATATGCGTGAAGGTTGCCAGCATTTTGGCCGACTCCACACGATATTGTCCATCATTCGCAAATCGCGAGAGGGCCCGCGGCTGATCATGATTGTTCAGATAATTGGCATTCCATCCTTCCTCATGAAGCACTGTCTGCCAGCTGCTCATTATTTTTTTCAGCTCCACCAGTGTCCACGGCTTGGATTTCCATTTTTCCGTCCCCAGCCCTTGGGCATCAATAAACATGTGTTCAAACTGGAAAACCATATTCAGCTCATGCCGCTGGTCCCCCACATAATCAAGCGCCTGTTCCGGTCCTAAACCAGACGTTTCGCCAACTGTCATTAAGGGATAACGCTCCAGTAAATTTTCATTCAGCATTCGTAGAAGTACATGTACCTGTTCTAGATTAGAAAAGAGCTGATAGGCACGTACCAAGGTTCGTTTGTCAGGATTATCGGCATCCGGCAGCCCCTCGGCTTTGACAATATGGGCAATGGCGTCAAAACGGAAGCCATCGACTCCCTTTTTCAGCCACCATTCCACCATACGGTAGAGCTCGCCCACCATCTCTTCATTTTCCCAGTTCAGATCTGGCTGATGCTCGGAATACAGATGCATGTAATATTCGTCTGTAAGCTTGTCATATTTCCACACTGAACCGGAAAAATACGATTCCCAGTTGTTCGGATATCCGCCATTTTTGCCTGTTCGCCATATGTAGTAGTCCCGCTTCGGATTATCCTTGGACGAGCGTGACTCCGTAAACCACGGATGCTCATCCGATGTATGGTTTAATACCAAATCCATCATGATTTTGATGCCTCGTTCATGCGCCTGGTGAAGCAGTTCGTCAAAATCCTCCATTGTTCCAAACTCATCCATAATGGCATAATAATCACTAATATCATATCCGTTATCGTGATTGGGCGATTTATATACCGGACAAATCCAGATTACATCAATACCCAGCTCACACAAATAATCCAGCCTGGACAAAATACCTCGTAAGTCCCCTTTACCGTCTCCGTCAGAATCCTGAAAACTGATCGGGTAAATCTGATATACAACGGCTTCCTTCCACCATATTTTTCTAGGCATGTTTCCCTCCTGTAGCTTCTCTGTACATCCAATAGCTTATGCTCTTAACATACACGCAATACCTGTCTGCGAATCGTTAGTGAAGGGGAACAAGAGTCTTGTAAGCTTGCTTCCATGCATCAGCAGAGCCGCTATAACCTACGGAGGTTTATTTTAAAAAAATATTTTGCAAAACAGGTTGTAAAAGTGTATCTGGCGTTACCTATATTTATGAACTGCCCATATACATGTACCCAAAGCGGTGCCATTTTTGAATAAAAGGAGGAATTGACATGAAGCATCGACCCAAGGAGCCAAAGGATCTGATTGTGGAAACTGCTGTGATCCCGCCCAACATCCATGTGGACGTGGAGTCAGCCACTGAGGGGGGAACACGCCGCCTGATGCTTAGCGATAATCCAGAGACGCTTACCCATGTGACGGTACCTACCGAGCAAGCCACCCTGTGGCATGACGTGGTTCGCACGACAACCCGAACAGTCAAACATCGCATTTTCGGCTGGCATTATAACAAAATCGGCAGCGCTGTTAAACTGGGCATCACCGTAGAGAACAGAAGCGCTGCTAAACTAGAAGTACGTCATATTGAACGTGCCCTTAAGATTGTGCCAGAGGATGCCAACTGGATTATAGATGTCGGGCAGTCTATTGCCAAAAGCTGTTTGGCAGGTACGATGGAACGTCTGAAGCCAGTAGACCGTCATAAATTCAGCAAAGGCACCGCCCTGCTGGAGGAATTTGAGCTGCCCGAAGGATCGCTGGCCGGATTCATCTATGACCTCACAGTAGAATTTGCTGAAGGTCACGGTACGCTGGATTATGTGATTCGCACCGTGATCAGCAAGGATACGCAGACCGATCTGCGCCAGATTCATATGGATGCGCTTCCTCCCGTACCTCCACCCCAGGCGCATCCACGAGGGGTGTGGTCCTTTTCCGAAACGAATGCGCGGATGCCAGAGTACGTGGTGGGGCAGAGCGCCAACTATCGGGCGTGTGCCACCAAAAAGCTGAACGGCGAGACTCCTGCCGATCTGCTATTTACCGGGGCACGCAGCGAGCTGGGGCCTGCGCTAGATAATCGCGGACAATTCGGAACCATATACAACGCGACCATTCCCATCGTTAATAACAGTGACGAGGTACGTATCGTACGAATCTACGCCAATCCACGTGGGGGCGCGTTCGCCGGATCTGTACGTGTGGATGATCGTGTATATGGTATTCCTCTGCTACGAGATAATACCAAGGTATGCCGATTGGCTGATATCAGCGTCCCTCCCGGCAGATCCAGCTATGATCTGAGCTTCATGGTCGCCGGCAGTGCAACTACGCCGCTAGGTCTGTACGTCATTACACTATAGCTATGCTCACGATGACTGGATAAGCGAACGTGGAGCCAAAATTTTCACAGGATATGGTCTGCTTTATAGTAAATGAGCTGTCCCAAAGCTGGTTTTAAACTTTATTGGACAGTCACGCTTCGTCATTAGTACAAAAAAGCGCGAGTGCAAGGGTTATTCCCCCTATAGCTCGCGCTTTTTGGTTCATGCTCACCCATTTGAGCAGGTTATGGTCAAGCGAAGGCACGTAGTCCTCATCGCCGCCATACCCGGCATCGGCGATGACCATACCCGCTTACCCGGTTTGTGTCAGAATAAATATCGCTCTATTTGAACCGCTGGACCTGCCTCGAAGGCATAATGGTCAACTCTGGAATATTGACATGCTCCGGCTGCTCTAGTGCAAAAAGGGCAGCTTCTGCGACATCATCGGGATGCAGCGGCAAAACGCTCGAAGCAAACGCCCGAATTTCCTGCTCGGGATATCCGGCCACCTGCGAAAATTCCGTCGCCACCGCCCCGGGGTGAATCGCAGTTACACGAATTCCTTGCGTACTGGTCTCCAAACGCAATGCAGAGGCTATGGCGCTAACGCCGTACTTGGTAGCGCTGTATAGTCCTCCTCCGGCAACCACTTCCTTCGCTGCAATAGAGGAGACAATTACAACATCCCCCTTGGCCTGTTCCCTCATTGGCTGAAGTCCGTACTTCAGTGTCAGGACAAGACCGTGCACATTCGTCTTGTAAAGCTCCTCCCACCTTTCCAGTTCCACTTCTGCCAGTGGGCTTCGATACCCGAAGCCCGCATTGGCAACGATAATGTCAAGCCGTCCCCAGCGTTCAAGAATGGCGTGGACCGCCTGCTGTACGTCTTCAGCTTTTTGGATATCGGCAGGTATTGCCATGACCTCGTACAATTCCTCTTGGTGCAAGTCGCGAACCAATTCATCTAATCGTTCCTGACGGCGTGCCAATACAGCTACATACGCGCCTCGCTTTGCCAGTTTTTTTGCAATCGATGCCCCAATGCCGCTGCTTGCGCCTGTTACCAAAGCTACTTTCCCGGCCAGGCTTTCCTTCGCTTTCCAGGATAATCTCAACTCATCCAATATCATGTTATACCCTCCCCAAGCTTATTTGGTTAAAAGCACGCGATGAACACCCTGGCTGCCTCCAGGAGCTGTACCTATATATAAATATCCGTCATGGTTTACAGCCGTGGTTACCCCATAAAGCGAGCCTTCAGGATCATGCCAGCTTCCGATGAGTTTACCCTGCGGATTAAGCTCCACAGCAAGCCCATGCTTCACAGGTGCGCTTGCACCGCTGAGCAGCGATTGTGGCAATTTGGCCATCATTCCAGCCAGCCACGGGCTTCCATGCATCTGATCTACAAAGGGAATACGTGTTGTGAAGAGACCGACCCAGAAATGGCCTTGATCATCACGCGTAATGTTATCCGGAAAACCGGCAAGATTATCCACAAAAATATCCGAAGTCCCCTTCTTCGGCCCTTTGAGCCAGTATCGGGTCAATTGGTAGTGATACGACTCTGCCACAAGCACAAAATCTTCGTCCGCAGACAAGGCAACCCCGTTCGCAAAATAAAGGCCTTCCAACAGAACTGTCGTCTGCTTGGTCACCGGATCATATTTCAGCAAACGTCCATGTGGCTTGTTCTCGGCGATTTCTTTGAAGACTACACTGCCATAATTGGAGGTGTCAGAAAAATAAATGGTACCATCTTTGGCAATATCCAGCTCGTTGGCCAAATAGATCGGTGTGCCGTCGACTTGATTGGCCAACACCGTCACGTTCCCAGAAGGATCTACCGATAGCAGCCCCTTCTTAACATCCGTAACGATCAAATTTCCACTTGCATCAAACATAAGTCCATTGGGCGTTCCTTGGGTATCTGCATATAGCTGGGCCTTTTGCGGATTGCCCTTAGTATCAAAGGCAACCTTATAAATTTTCCCGTCGGAGTCTCCCGTATATAAATTTCCTACCTTGTCAAAGGTGATAAATTCCGGAAACTTAGGGGCATCTGTAACAAGCTCTGCGGAGCTGAGTTTGTTGTTTTGTTGCCATGGACCCGCTTGTTCAAATGAGGGGGCCGAAGGTGCAAACCATTTTGCAGGCTGGACAGGGGAAGGGATGAGCATAAAAACAACCACTCCCAGAAGGACTACCGCCAGCAGCGCTACTCCGGTTCTGCGTACCCATTTACGCAGTTTCTTATTCTTTCTTCCTTGAGAATCTTTGACAGATAAATCAGCTTTACTGGGCATTAGATTGCCTCCTATGTGATGTGAATAATATTTCAGCATTTTGCATAATTCGATTCCCCACGCTCGAAAGTACAATATATAGACGAACTAAACCGTTTCGATCTATATATTGCTGATTTGAAATCGCTCTTGGGATTTATGCAAAATGCTCATTTATATTTGAACGACGATTTTACCGAAATACTGTTTTCCTTCAGCCAAAAGTGCAAAGGCTTCGCCGATTCGGCTGAGCGGGAATACCCGGTCAATGACAGGATGTAAACGATGGCGGGAAATGGCACGATTCATATTTTCGAAATGTTCCCGGTTACCGACTTGGCTGCCGCGAATCGTCGCAGCCTTCTGCAAAATGCTGGTGACATCGAACTCAGGAATAGTCAAGCCCGATAAGAAGCCGACCATGTTCACAGTCCCTCCGGTACGAAGTGCATTGATGGATTGCGCCATTGTTGCCGCTCCCCCTACATCCAGGACATGATCGACTCCGCCGTCTGTCAGCTCCAGAGCCACCTTATCCCACTCGGGAACTTCCGAATAGTTGATTGTCTGCCATGCTCCGAGATCCTTTGCCCGTTCCAGCTTGTCATTGCTGCTCGATGTGATAATTACCCTTGCTCCCGCCATCAGAGAGAATTGAAGCCCAAAGATGGAAACACCGCCTGTTCCTTGCAAGAGCACCGTATCCCCCGCTCGCAGCCCACCGGATTCCATCAGCATGCTCCATGCGGTTAATGCCGCAATCGGCAAGGTGGAAGCCTCCTCCCAAGAAAGGTGATCCGGAATGGCGACGACCCCTTCTTCATGCAGAACGATATATTCAGACGCCACTCCACTGAGTGGGCCTCCCAGACTGTCCTTTAAGACCTCCGCTCTCGTGCTCCCGCCAATGAATTTCTGTTGTAAATTTGCCGCTACCCTTTGTCCAATCTGAAATTTTGTCACCCCTTCGCCCACAGCTACAATTTCACCCGCTCCATCAGATAACGGAATGAAGGGAAATTGAATGCCGATTGGCATTACTCCGTTAATGATTACCAAATCTCGGTAATTCAGAGACGCTGCCCTTATGCGGATCAGAACTTCCAGCCGTCCTGGCACCGGTATGTCAAGTTCCGTCAAGGTTAACTCTTCAAAGCCAAAACCATTTTTCAGTTGCACTGCTTTCATTTTGGTAGTCCTCCCTGTAATGTTAAATTTTTTACCTAGTATGGATACAGTGTATTACGTAAGAAACACTGTTTCCTATGTAATACACTGTATCCAATTGTCTTCAAAACGTCAATCTTTACTTTAAAAATAAAAATGGTCGTAAACTGTTCCAGGCTTTTAACGTTCCTTACCAAGTAAATTCGAGACTGGGTGGCTTCGCTTGTCCAGAACTTGCTCAGGTGAGGCAAGCATGACCAAAAAACGCGAGTTGCAAAGGTGAGATAACCTCTGCAACTCGCGTTTTTTTTACATTAATGGTGATATAAGCACTGTCCAATAGAATTGGAATTTGCTTATGCCACAGCCTTATTTAAGCTCCAACTTTTATAAACTACGTCTACTTAAATTTGTTCCTGACTTATATTACGCTACTAAGTATAAAATTGGAGGGCGGACCGGGCTCCGGCTTGCCAAACAAATAACCCTGAGCCAGTGATACACCTGCTTCACGGCAAAATTCAAAATCCTCCATCTGCTCTACGCCTTCAGCCAACACTTGGCCTCCAAAACGAAAAGCCGATTCTACAATCCCTGTAATTTGCCGCTTCTGATCACTGTTACTATGACAGCCGTCAATTATACTGCGGTCAATTTTAACATAATCCGGCTGAAGGCAATTCATAAGCTCTGTCGTAGAATAACCTGCCCCCACATCGTCCAGCGCTACCGAAACTCCTCGATTGCGATATTGATCAAAGATATGATGCAAAAAATTAAGGTCGTCTATTTCTTCCGTTTCTACGACCTCAAATACAAAATCCTTCGTATTCATGGATAAGTGATCAATCGTCTCAAAGGTGTGATTCAAGCAATAAGCCGGATTATAAATGGTCGAAGGGAGAAAGTTAATAAAACGTTTAATTCCCGCCGGAAGGCATGTTGCACTTTTTTCAATAGCGGAAATACGAGCCGAGCGATCCAGATGAGCATGCAAACCAGCTTCACGGGCGATTTCAAACAGTCGGAAAGGCTGAAAAGGTCTCTCCGCATGTGACGGACGCAGTAAAAACTCAAACCCGATAATATCCAGCTTGTGGTCAACAATAGGTTGCATATGGCTGGAAAAACTCTGATCCTTAATGATATTCACGATATCCGGATGTTGCAGTCTGGCTTGCAATTGACTAAATAAAAGCCACTCCTCATATCCTTCGACATGATGCAGGCCGGTCACCACAACTTGCATTTGGTTCAAGTATTCCTGCGGCAGACGAGCCAGTCCGTTAACCAGCTGTTCCAGCTCTGAACGGCTGTCATAGCGAAACTCTATGCCACCCTCACGCTCATGTTCCTGCTTCATTTGTTCCGATAGCATACCCAAACCATCTAATGCTGGAGTAAGCGACACCCTGGAATGCCTAATTCTGAGCAATCCTTGATCCTTAATAGGTAATATGATGCTGCAATTGCTGCATGTCATAATGGTCCTCCTCGGAACAATTTTCCGGTTTTTTCACCATTATATCACAAATAACTAGAACAAAAGTACTATATAACTACGTGTTTTTACAAAAAACTAGCTTATTCTTAACGACAACTTAGGACTTAAGTATATATTCGACAAAAATAGAAAACTTTTTGCACTCATGATAAATTCGGGGGCTGTTGTTTTTGACATTAAAAAAAGCAGAAAATCTCTTGGTTAAAGAGACTTGCTGCTTCACTCTGATATTGATTGAAAACTAAAGTTCGAAGTTATTTGGACGCCTTTGGCTTCGTTGTTTTAGCTGGTTTAACAGTCGCGGGTTTGGTCGTTTTAACAGCTGGCTTTGCTGTTGCTTTCGCGGGAGCCACAGCTTCCTTTACGGGAGTCGTTGCTGCACTAGGCTTAGCGCCAGCTTTTAAGCTGTATTTGGCAAAGCCGTCTGCCGCGCTGCTCAAGAATGAAATTTGTTGATTTCCTGCCAGCACGTCTTTGGCATCAGGAGAGGACTCGAAAGTAACCTTTGCCTGACCAAAAGGAGCAATAGACCAGTTGCCATCCGCCGCTGGATTAATCGTTCCGTTCGTACGGATATAGTCAACAATGACCTGACGACTTTCATCCGGTGCTGCCATCACAATTCGTTTGCCATCTGGGTTAGCCAGTTTGGATGAGGAAGCACGATAGTTATTGGTGGCCACGATAAATTTCTGTGCAGGATCTATAGCCTTTCCATTGTATTGCAGATCCTTGATACGATGAGCTGAAGAATCAATAATAGTTCCCTTGGCATCATATCGTGCAGGCTGAGTTACATCAATCTGGTAATTCACACCGTCAATGACATCAAAATTGTAGGTTGGGAAATCTTTGTTAATCAGCGATTGCTCCTCAGTTTGCTTTGGATCAATGCGGTTGAACTGACCTGCAGACCACTCCAGCCATTCCTGAATTTCAGCACCGGTCACTTCTACAGCATGAACCGTGTTCGGATACACATACAGGTCGGATACGTTTTTAATCGCTACCGTACCTTCAGGAATATTGGTGTAATACTCGGCTCCGTTTCGACCGCCGGCCTTGAATGGAGCGCCTGCCGACAATACGGGAAGTTTTTCGTATTCAGTTCCTTTAAGATGGTTTTGAACATACCATTTCTGTGCATTCGTCACGATTTGAATAGAAGGATCGTCCTGCACTAATGCAAAATAGCTGGTAATCGGTGCAGTCGTTGTTCCGACAGGTTGACGAATATAATCCAAGGTTCCTTGATGCTCTTCCTTGATCGAATCTGTCAGTTTGTAGTCAGGAGTAAACTGCACAGCCTGGTTAGTGGTATTCACAACCGGACGTACTTCAGACTGAGAGTTTGTTACGTTCCACTCGCGGTTTTTCTTTTCCAGGCTCAGGTCAATAATACCCAGCTCCTTGCCCCATGAGGAAGCTTCCACGGCCGGTACGCCGTTAATGGTTCCTTTATCTAGATCTACACCCTTCATTTCTTTAAAATCAGGACCAGGGAAAGATTTATGAGCATGCCCAAACAGAATAGCGTTAATTCCGTCCACCTGGCTTAAATATTTAACGGCATTCTCCATCATTGGCGTTTGCGGCACATCCTCATAACCTGTGTGCGCAAGCACGACAATAATGTCAGCACCTTCCGTCTTCATTTGAGGAATAAACTTTTTCGCCGTTTCCACAATATCCTTCGTAACGACTTTATCCTTCAAATTGGCTTCATCCCACTGCATAATTTGAGGTGTGACCAAGCCGATGACACCCACTCTGAGCGTATGCTCTTCACCTTTCTCATCCGTTACCGTTTTATCAAGAATTTGATAAGGGGTAAAATAATTTTTAGTAGCTTGCCCCCCCTTATCAACATAAACATTCGCATTTACGTAAGGGAAATCGGCTCCCTTGAGCGATTTTTCCAGAAAATCGAGACCATAGTTGAATTCGTGGTTGCCCACTGTCGCCGCATCATAGCCCATCAAGTTCATCATCTTGTAGACTGGATGGACACCGCCTTCTTTTTCATAGGTTTTGTTTCTGGCCATATAATCGCCTAATGGATTGCCCTGTAACAAATCACCGTTATCGAACAGCATGCTGTTTCTTGTTTCACTGCGCGCCTGTTGGATCAAACAAGCTGTGCTAATCAAGCCATATTCGTTGGTTTCTTTGTCTGAATAGTAATCATAGTTCATCAGCGACGCATGAATATCCGTTGTTTCCATGATCCGCAAATTCACCGTAGCGCTATCGCGAGAATCGCTAGCTGCCCAGGATGGAGCGGCCGAAAACACCAGCATGCTACAAGCTACAACTATTGCTGTAAACCCTTTAAACCAATTTTTACGAAATAACAAAATATACCCCTCCTCATTAAGGTGTATGCCTCATATACATACTTTTGCACATATATGTAAGCCTTGAACCCACCATTTCTATTTTAATCCAACGCCAGACAAAAGAGTAGTCATTCACTTAAATTATTTATGAAAAAATAATTAATTCTCTCAAAAATAAAAAAACCAGCAAACCTCCTAAAAAACTCGGAGATTCACTGGTTTATCCATTTATATTCTCATTATTTATTCCACACTTGGCGCTCCGTTTGCTGACCCACATACTCAATGCGAGTCGGATTCACGTCCAGAATGACATAATCGGGATCATCCGGTCCGGAAAACCATTCCTTCAAGGAATCGTTCCACACTTGTTTGCGCAGCCCTTCATCAGCTGTAATCTGGACAGTAGCCTCCACTTCTACGACTTCCTTTGTACCGCCAACTTCATAACCCAGCAGCAGATAAGCATTCGGATTATCCTTTAGCTCATCCACTTTATGCGTTTTGCGATCTGTCGCCAGATGAATGTTCATTCCATCGTTAAAAAGGGCCATATAGCGTACTTTCGGTTTGCCACCCTCTACCGTACCTAACGAGCAAAATTTGTTGTTATCCAAAGCCTTCACAATGGCTTGTTCTAGTTGGCTACGATCCAATGTTTCCGTTTTACCCACAGTACAACAACTCCTTTTCACGAATTAGAATTCTCTACGGCCATGCCATTGGGCACCAGCCCATCTGAACCTACCTGCACAGCTGTTCTGAAAATAACATGACCCGATCAGATCGGATTGATGCATGCTCATTTTCAGATCAAAGCTCACAGTAAAAGTGTACCCTATCGTTCGGCAAATGAACCGCCATCTCTTCCTCCATGCTGGACAGACCCGCATTCAAGGCATATAATCGTCGTAGTAAACCCGAATAAATGAACCCATTAAACCTTACAATGCCAGGGGTGCTGGAATCGGCCGGCTGAGAGTGTGTCCCAAGACACTGACCCTTACAACCTGATCTGGGTAATGCCAGCGTAGGAATGCTTAAGCAAGATGTGCCTTTTTTACATAGGACCATCCCTTACTTTGGTATATACAAGCGCAAGCGTCCCGGAACCTCGGGGCGCTTTTTTTGTTGAAGATTAAGTTGTTGGAAAGATCGCGTCCGGCAGATGTTATTTTTATGAAAATGGGGAACATAAGCTGTCTGATTGGACGGATAACGGGTAATTAAAGGAGAGAACACAACGATGAAGCGCATGAAAATGTTAAGCCTGGGACTGATCAGTCTGTGGCTCATGGCCTTGACCCTGACCGCTTGCGGTGGAAGTCCCTCCACATCCCAAGAAGCGGCTCCCGCTACCAACACTCAAACGTCTACTCCGGCAAAGGAGCTCAAAGATGTTAAAGTCGTGCTCGACTGGACACCCAATACGAATCATACGGGACTCTATGTTGCCAAGGACAAAGGATTTTACGAAAAAGCGGGTTTGAATGTCCAAATTATTCAACCTGGTTCAGGCGGAGCCGATCAAATGGTTGCCTCTAATGCTGCACCTTTTGGTATTAGCTACCAAGAAGGCGTCACACAGGCTCGTACGCAAGGCGTGCCGCTTGTATCCATCGCTGCGGTGATTCAGCATAATACCTCAGGCTTCGCAGCCCCAGTAGATCGCGGAATTAAGAGCCCCAAAGATTTTGAAGGTAAAAAATACGGCGGTTGGGGCTCTCCCGTAGAAGAAGCGGTCATGAAATCCATCATGGATTCAGACAAAGGCGATGTGAGCAAAGTGAAGATCGTCAACATGGGCAATGCAGACTATTTTACAGCCGTGAAGCGGGATATCGACTTTGCCTGGATTTTCTACGCATGGACCGGAATTGAGGCCCAGCTTCGAGGTGAGTCATTAGATATGCTGTATGTAAAAGATTATTCCAAAAGCCTCGATTACTATACACCTGTAATTGTGAGCAACGAACAGACAATAAAAAATGATCCAGAACTGGTAAAAGCGTTCATGAACGCTACCGCACAAGGCTATGAATACACTATCGCCCATCCAGATGAAGCCGCGGACATCTTAAGCAAAGCTGTACCGGAGCTGGATAAAAAACTGGTACTTGCCAGCCAAAAATGGCTGAGCCCGCGTTATCAGGACGATGCCGCGCAATGGGGTGTGCAAAAAGCGGAGGTATGGCAAAACTATTCGGACTGGATGTACGAACGCAAGCTGCTCAGCAAGCCTTTGGAAGTGGATAAAGCCTTCACAAACGACTTCTTGCCCAAGCGCTGATCATTTGTTAAAACGCTAAATAAGACTGAACTAGAGAAGTGAACGAAGTTCCACTACGCAGTCGGATGGTGCTTCCCATCGCTGTTGTACCCAGATTTCTTTTATGAATATCCAGAGGTTGAAATCTGGGTACAAAGGCGAACGCTAACGCTTGTACAGCACCATTCCGCCCACTTCGTTCTCGTTCCACTTGGTTTATTCTTTAGTCTCATAGTGTCTAAGCGCAAAAGCAGGTGCGCTTATGTGAGAAAAATACAAAATACCGTACAACCTAGCTTAAAAACTAAGGTGCTTTTTAAGGCGGTTGGCAGCGTAGCGGTTCATTTGAATCTGGAGAAGCGCAGCGTTCGCCTTTGCCGTGGGATTCTTACCTTTTAAAATTTATTCAAAGAATCCCACGGCAACAGCGATCGTAAGATCAAATGAAACGCGAAGCGGTCTCCCCGCCTTAAACCACCCTATTTTCTCAAAACAACTCCACAATAAAGGACAGGTGAATTTTCATGGCTAACACACTGCTCAGTATTCAAGTAATCCCTAAAACTCCTAATAACGAGGACTCTTACCCGTATGTAGATAAGGCGATTGAGGTCATTCAGCGCTCCGGAGTCAAATATCAGGTGAATCCATTGGATACGACCATGGAGGGCGAGCTCGACGAGTTGCTGAAAGTGGTTAAAGAAATGCACGAGGCTTTGACGGAAGCGGGCAGTCCCAGCGTCATTTCACAGATCAAAATCGCACATAACCCACAAGGCATCAGCATGAACAAGCTGACCGAGAAATATCGCCCATGAATCCGAAAGGCAAGAACGCATCCTGGTGGAAAAGCGTATGGCCGCCCCTTGTGGCGGTCCTCTTCTTTTTAACGGCCTGGCAGGGGGCGGTTTCCTATTTACATATTGAATCCTGGCTGCTGCCAGCTCCATCCCTAATCGTACAAGAGGGCATGGCGCAATCGGCGTTGCTTGGCACCCATACATGGGCTACAATTCGTCTGACACTTGCGGGATTCGCTATAGGGACAGCTACGGGACTGCTGATCGCCATCGTTCTTCATACGATTCCTTTTCTCAAATCTGCTCTATACCCGCTCTTGATCCTTAGCCAAAACATTCCGATCATCGCCCTCGGTCCGTTGCTCATGGTGTGGTTTGGTTTTGGCGTGCTGCCCAAGCTCATGGTCATTACCTTAGTATGCTTTTTTCCCGTGGCTGTAGCGGCCATGGACGGGCTGACTCGAACAGACCGTACGATGATGAACTATATGCGGATGTCGGGTGCAAGCCGCATGTCTATTTTTATGAAGCTGGAGCTGCCACATTCCCTGCCGCAAGTCTTTTCTGGCGTTAAAATTGCTGCTACCTATAGTGTGATGGGCGCGATCATTGCCGAATGGATCGGAGCTAGTGAAGGAATTGGATATTATATGCTGCTGCAAAAATCGGCCTATCGCACGGACCTCATTTTTGCAGCCATCGGCATTATTGTCGCACTCAGCTTACTCATGTTTGTGGTTATTTTACTACTGGAGAAATGGTTGGTTCGCTGGAAACCCGATCGAGAGTAGCTTCCTCCTTGAATTAAATACAGCAAAGAAAGGACGTGGCGCGTATGAGTCTGCATCCGATTGACTTATCATCACACAACGTGGCTAATGAACAACGAGCCGGGGAACAACAGAGTCCTTCAACTGCTCCTCCTGCTTTGGAATTGGACGGGATCAGCCTTGCCTTCCGCGAAAAGCGAAGCTTACTGCCCGTACTGCAGGATGTATCCCTCACAGTCAAGCCGGGAGAATTCGTTTCCCTCATCGGTCCGTCAGGCAGCGGCAAAAGCACGCTATTTCACATCATCGGTGGGCTACTCAAACCCCAGCAGGGACGTATCCGTATGCACGGACGGGACATGACTGGTGAACGTGGTCATATCAGCTATATGCCGCAGCAGCCCGCCCTTTTTCCGTGGCGTACCACGCTGGACAACGTACTGCTTGGGCAAGAAAATGCTCCACGTAAAACTACAGCAGTCCCCCCTGAGTACGCCAGTGAACGCGAGCGTCGCAAAGAAGCCTTGCAATGGCTCGAACAGGTTGGACTTGGTAAATTCGCCAAGGCGTACCCACATACGCTGTCTGGTGGAATGCAACAGCGCGCAGCCTTTCTACGAGCACTACTCAGCCCGCAGGAATTAATGCTGCTGGATGAGCCGTTCAGCGCACTCGATGCGCTGACACGTGCAGACATGCAGCAATGGTTATTACGCATGTGGGAAAAGAACCGCCGTTCTGTGCTATTTATTACCCACAGCATTGAAGAAGCGCTGCTGCTCTCCGACCGCATCTATGTGCTGTCGGCGCGACCTGCTTCGGTGGTGCATGTCGTAGATGTCCCTTTTCCCCGCCCGCGTAGGGAAGAAATCACCCTCGATCCGCTCTTTATTGAATGGAAGCGGACCATGACCAGCTGGATGCGCGAGGAAAAGTACAAACTGGACGGCGACATGGACAATGCTCAGAGCGTCCACAAGAATATCCCGGAAGATGGATTGAATCGACATGAGTGACGTAAAAGTTCGATGTGCATTGAAATGGAACAGCCAAACAAAGCCAGGCTTGGATTTGACCGCAATTGAGCCCGCTCCATTGATCGACGCGCATATTCATGTAGACAGCTACCCGCCTGAACAACAAGAGTTATTGCTCGCTTCACTTGCCGATAGCAGCGTCCAAGCCGTGATAGCCGTGTCGATGCATCTGGGCTCCAGCCGAGCCAATCTACGGTTAGCCAAGCGTTACCCCGAGCTGGTACGACCAGCCTTTGGCTTTCATCCCGAACAGGCTCTTCCACCGCAAGCTGAGCTTGACCTCTTGTTCGACTGGATGGACGAACATGTACAGCAGATGATCGCCGTGGGTGAAGTCGGCTTGCCCTATTACAATCGGCTGGAAGCCTCACAGAACGGTTCACCTTTTGACCTCGCTCCCTACATAGCGCTGCTGGAGCGTTTTATCCAGTTTGCAAGCAAGCATAACAAGCCCATTGTCCTGCACGCCGTTTATGAGGACGCAGATATCGCCTGTGACCTTCTGGAACGTCACAGCGTCACGCAGGCGCATTTTCACTGGTTTAAAGGCTCTGCCGCCACAACCGAACGTATGGCGCGGAACGGCTATTATGTCTCCTTCACACCGGATCTCCTGTACGAAGAAGAGATCCGCAGTTTGGCAAGACAGTATCCGTCTGATCAGATCATGGCAGAGACAGACGGTCCCTGGCGGTTCGAGGGGCCTTTTACCGGACAACAGACACATCCACGGATGACTGCCGACGTCATTCGCGCGTATAGTAAGCTGACCCATCAAGATGAATCTGCCGTCCGTCAATTATTTTATGAAAATACGAGACGCTTTTACTCACTATCTGATTGATAAAGGATACCAGCTATTTACTCACTGGAAGGTTTACAACCACAACATGCAACCAAAGCAAAGAACCTCCTTATTTACGCGGGACTTCATCATGCGTAAATAAGGAGGTTCTTGTATTTTGCAGAGTTTTTTGTCGCTACTCAGCTTTTATTGCTTCAAGAAACCCTTCTGTTCCAAAAATGGCTTCATCTGCAAACGTGCTGGCTCGGTCAGTCTCGCGGCCATTTGCTCAGACCATGGCGTGGAGCGTTGACCGCCCGTACGCTCCTTCAAATATTCGGCTGATGTGTGGTCGTATACCTCTACAGCTTTCATCGTCTGATTTTTGTCGTAGCCGTTCATATGCAAAACACCGGACAGCGGAAGACGTGGGCGCAAGCCCGTTTCCTGATCTGGTACACCAATACACATACCGAACACTGGATACACCAGCTCTGGCAACCCTAGCAACTCAGATACCTCTGCTATTTTAGTACGAATGCCGCCAATGTAGACGATGCCCAGGCCCAGTGATTCAGCGGCTACCGCTGCATTTTGTGCAGCTAACGCGGCATCAATGGTCGCAACCGTATAATTTTCGACGGACCCTTCATAGGAAGGCTGACCTGGCTGATGGTGGAGTGTGACCTGCTTCAAACGGTACAGATCTGCGCACCATACCAGAAACGCGGGGCATTGCTCAACGTAAGCCTGCCCTCCTGCCAACTCGGCCAGTTTTGTTTTTAAAGAAGGATCGGTAACGGCAATAACGGTATATGCCTGCACATTACTGGACGAGGATGCCATTTGGCCAGCTGCCACAATAGCTGCGAGCTGCTCGTCGGTAACGGCGGCGTCTGACTTGAACTTTCGCACAGACCGGTGATTCATCAACAAGGAAATCGTATCATTCATGACTGCTTCACTCCTAATCCATAATTTAAGCTCTTTATCTACTTCTAGCTGTGAGTATACGAAGAAGTTCTTGCATGCTTGCATGGCACTCCTACAAATATTATGAAACTTTCGCGAATGATAAGCAACCTGACGTGATGAGGGTTAACAGTATGGTTTAAAAAAACAAACGCAACAAAAAGCAAGCACGCAGAAAACCAATTGTGCGTACTTGCTCTATACTCTGATAATAACTTTATCTCGCTACAGATGTCCGGCAGCACGCTATCCTGCTGGTGCATCCATACATTTACAGCTTCACCCGTTGGAGACGCAGTGCATTTAGCACAACCGAAACAGAGCTAAATGCCATGGCTGCTCCCGCCAACCATGGAGCAAGGAAGCCCAAAGCGGCAATCGGAATACCGATCACGTTATAACCGAGCGCCCAAAACAGATTTTGCCGTATGTTTGTCATGGTCCGGCGGCTCATTTCGATCGCGTCAGGAATGCTGTTCAGGTTGCCGCGCATGAGGGTAATATCCGCCGCCTCCATGGCCACATCCGTTCCCGTGCCCATCGCCATCCCAATATTAGCAGTAGCCAGCGCAGGCGCATCGTTAATACCATCCCCAACCATAGCTACGATCATGCCTTGTTCCTGAAGCCGTTTCACTTCCTCAGCCTTTCCTTCAGGCAGCACCTCCGCCAGCACTCGTTCAATTCCGGCCTCGGCGGCAACAGCCCGCGCAGTCCGTTCATTGTCACCCGTAATCATGATGACTTCAATGTTCATCGCCCGCAGACGGGCAACGGCCTCCCGTGACGTTTCTTTAATCGTGTCCGCTACGGCCACCAGTCCGGCATAGGAACCGTCCACAGCGACCAGCATCGCGGTTTTCCCTGCGTTTTCCAGCTCATTCATATACTGCTCGGCTGAGTCATCTATCGCGATGCCTTCCCTGCTCATCAATCGGCGTGTACCCGCCAATACCTGCTTACCTTCCACATGCGCCTTCACACCATAACCCGGAATATTTTCAAAATCTGTCGGTGCTACCAGATCAATTCCTCGATCTGCAATCCCCTTTACAATGGCTTCCGCCAGCGGATGCTCCGAGCTTTTTTCTGCTGCACCGAGCAACCGCAGCAAATCGTTTTCAGCCAAGCCGCTTGCACCAACCATAACATCTGTCAGCTCTGGCTTGCCATTCGTAACTGTTCCTGTCTTATCCAATACCACTGCGTTGACTGAACGGGTCATTTCCAAATGCTCGCCGCCCTTGAACAAAATACCGTATTCAGCGGCACGTCCCGATCCTGCCATAATGGACGTTGGAGTAGCCAAGCCGAGCGCACAAGGACAAGCAATGACGAGAACTGCAATCATTTTCTCCAGTGAGCCTGCAAAATCAGTCGGCGTCACAAGGAAAAACCAGACGATAAAGGCTAACACAGCAATAGCAACAACAATGGGGACAAAAATACCGGAAATCTGATCCGCAATCCGCTGAATCGGGGCCTTAGAGTTTTGTGCATCTTCCACGACCTTAATAATACGGGACAACGCCGTATCACCACCCACACGCTCGGCCTGAATACGTAGTACCCCGTTTTTATTAAGCGTCGCCCCTGTAACTGCGGAACCTGCTTCTTTTTCAACCGGAAGACTCTCACCACTTAACATGGATTCGTCCACTGCGGAACGTCCGTCCACGACCACACCATCGACAGGAATTTTCTCGCCGGGTCGTACAATAAAGATATCCTTCACACGTACCTGTTCGATCGGTATATCAGTCTCTTGTCCATCACGTACTACACGTGCCGTCGTCGCCTGTAGGCTCATCAGGCTCTTGATCGCCTCGGACGAACGCCCTTTGGCTACCGCCTCGAACCATTTACCCACTAAAATAAGCGTAATTAGCACTGCACTTGTCTCGTAATACAGCTCTGGCATGGTCATGACAGGCATTCCCGCCATCCCCTCCATGACATCAGACGGACGCAGCGTAAGGTACAAGCTGTAAAAATAAGCCGCAGACGTGCCCAGTGCAACTAACACATCCATATTCGAGCTGCCATTGCGAAGCGCTTTATACGCGCCCACATAAAACTGCCAACCAATGACGAACTGAATCGGCGTTGTCAGCACTAGTTGGAACCATGGATTCAAGAACAGTTCCGGCACATAAATCCATGACGTAAAGGAAAAATGAGCCACCATCGCCCACAACAACGGAAACGACAGCACTGCGGACACAATCCACTTCCATTTTTTACGATGGATATCCTTACTGCGCACATCCGCGATATTGTCCTCAGCGCTCTGCGGGATCGCTCCGTAGCCTAGCTGTTCAATCTTGCTCACCAGATCACCAACCGCAATACTCCCCGCGGCATATTCCACATGAGCTGTTTCCATCGCCAAGTTTACCGTGGCACCTGTTACACCAGGCATCCGATTCAATCCCTTTTCAATCCGGGTTGCACAGGCCGCACAAGTCATGCCCGTCACATTCAGATTGGCTTCTTCACTTACAGTTCCAAACCCAAGAGAAGCAATTTTATCGCGAAACTCAGGGATCTCCACCTGCTTGGGATCATAGGATATCGACGCCTGCTCCAAAGCCAAATTCACATTAGCCTGTGCCACACCATCTATTCGATTTAAACCTTTCTCAATACGGCTTGCGCAAGCGGCACAGGACATCCCCGTAATATGAAGCGTTGTCTGCTTGTCACCGTCGGTCGCACGGTTTTCCATGATAACCCTCCTCCTATACCCCAGTGGGGTATATCATATCCAAAAAGAAAAAGCTTCTAATATGGAAGCTTCTCCTTCGAAACAAGTCTGTTCACACATAAAACATCTTCAGCTTAAACAACATCATAGCCTTGGTCTTCAATGGCTGTTTTCAGAGCTTCAACGTTCAGCTTGGACTCGTCATATTCTACATTCACTTGTTTCGTTTCGAGGCTGACCTTGCCAGTAGCGCCAACTTTCTCCAAAGCGCCTTCTACTGCTTTCACGCAATGATTGCAGCTCATGCCTTCTACGTTCAATGTAACTTGTGCCATTTCTTTTCCTCCTCAGGGATACTTCCGTACCCATAATGTGTATGAATACTACTCTTAACGAATTAGCTTTTTGACCGTAACCAGCAGCTCGTCAATCACTTCCTGCTCTCCTGCCTGCATGCGCTCAATGACACAGCTTTTCATATGCCCTTCCAGCAGCAGCTTACCGACACCATTCAGTGCGGACTGGACAGCCGCAATCTGGTTCAGTACATCGTCACAGTAGGTATCCTTCTCAATCAAGCCCTTAATTCCGCGAACCTGACCTTCAATACGGTTCAAACGGGATACGAGGCTGTTCTTGAACTCTGCCGAATGATGACTTTTTCTAACTGTCTTTTCCCCGTCTGTTCCACAGTGATTCTCATGGATTTGAGTGTGGGAAACAGGTTGCTCCTCAGCCATACATCAGCCTCCTGTGTGGTGTATATATGCATTTATGCATTTGTTATATCCTTATCATAATATACCCCCATGGGGTATGTCAACCTTCCAGAAAAATGTCACTTTTTCGCCCTATTCTATACTTTTGGGTGTGCTTCCTTAGCAAGTACGACAAAACTTAATAGCGCGCCAATCTCGGCTATAGCTATAACGACCGCCATCGGTACGGGGGTTGTTCCACTCCCCAAGCCTACTAGCGGTGAAGCAATGGAACCCAGCAATAGAGGCAACAAACCAAGCATGGCGGACGCACTGCCTGCGGAGCGCTGCTGACTCTGCATTGCCAATGAAGTCGTCGTTGTACTTACAATCCCTACGCAGGAAACGACAAAAAACAGAGGAACTAAAACAGCAAACAATTGGCCTCCGGTAAAGGCTACAGTAAGCAAGCTGATTCCGGCTACAGCCGCAATTATCAGACCCGACAAGAGTAACTGTCGTTCGCTGAAGCGACCCACGAGTCTACCCGTCAACTGCGAAAACAGCACAATCCCCAAACCATTCACTGCAAAAATGATGCTATACGTCTGAGGGGAAACCCCGAAAATATCCTGAAGCACGAATGGTGAGCCAGCGATATACGCGAACATCGCTCCTGTAATCAGCGCCTGTGAGAGGGCATAGCCCATAAAGCGTCGATCGGCAAACAGATGACCGAGTGTTCCCAGCGTCTGCTTCAAGCCACCGGACGAGCGGCGGTTAGTTGCCAACGTTTCTGGCAAACCCAACACGACGGCAATCAGCATAGCCACGCCGACTACACAAAGCACCATGAATACACCACGCCAGGAAACAAAGTTCAATATGACACCGCCCAGTACTGGTGCAGCAATGGGTGCCACGCCGTTCACCAGCATGAGCAGTGAGAAAAAGCGTGTCAACTCTTTGCCCGAGTAAAGATCACGGGCTACAGCTCTAGAAATCACGATCCCCGCCGATCCCGTAAGCCCTTGAATAAAGCGAAGCGCAATGAGCATACCGATATTCGGCGCAAACACGCATAACAGCGAAGCAGCAGCGTACAGAATGAGCGAGATCACCAGCGGTCCTCTGCGACCCCTTACGTCGCTAAGCGGACCAGCAACGATCTGGCCAACGGCCAGTCCTAACAGACAGGCGGTCAAACTAAGCTGCGCCAGCGAAGTGGTCGTATGCAAATTGTCGGCTAATGTAGGCAACGACGGCAAATACATATCTATGGACAACGGCCCGAAAGCACTCAATGCACCCAGGACAAAGGCGATCCATAATATTCGCGATTTGGTCATATCTGCCGCAACCATAACAGTATTGGATAACCGGTTCATAATAATAATCATCCTTTTCACAAAAATATAAATAATTACTTCAATACATCATGATATCACTCATTTCGTCTAGCTTCGAATAATTACACGCTAATCCGCAATTTTTTTTCAAAACTGCTATATATCAGGCAGGAATTTACCAATTTCAGGTCGAATTATACGGTAACCAAAACAAAATTTGTGGAATCTGGAGAATGATAATGGTCTATGATGGAGTGCTACTGGGTCTCATTGTAGGTCTGTTCAGAGGAGGCTGGCGGCAAGGTCTGATCCGTTTCAGTCAAATTCGCCTTATAGCCGGCTGGATGTTCCCTGTGCTGCTGCTGGTACAATTCATTATTTTTTATGCCCAGGAAAAGTGGGCTTGGCTGGCAGCCATTAACGGGTATCTATTTATGGGAGTCTACGTGGTTGGATTGATATTTCTCTGGTTGAACAGACATCATAAGGGATTCAAGCTTATTATAATCGGCGTATTGATGAATTTTATCGTTATGGCGGTGAATGGCGGCAGGATGCCGGTCTCGTTGAGCGCTTCGGAGGTGCTAGGTCCCTATTATACAGATATGCTTAAATCCGGAAGTGTCATCTCGAAACATTACATGATGGATGCGAGCACGCGTCTATCATTGCTTGGTGACATTATTCCTCTCTCCAAGCCCTATCCCCGCACGCAGGTAATTAGTATTGGAGATGTTGTCATGAACTTCGGGATGTTCCTGTTTATCCAAAGCATTATGGTCGTGAAGAGAACTAAGGATAAGCAGCAAGAAACCAATCCCCACCACGCCTAGTGCGCACCTTATTCCAAGGAAGGGAGGGAACCCTATGAAAAACTTGAAATACTCCCGTGTGATTATCAATGCTATTATCGTGGCTTCTGTCATCATTGCTTTGACTTCCGGTTACAAAATCGGGGGCTAGTCACCGATAAGAAAAAAAGGAAGCACAGGCTCAACAAAACAGGCTGGATTCCGGCCTGTTTTTTCATGTGAAATTTTCGATTACAAAATTGTAAATTATCCCATTCACCCCTGGTAGCTTTGACATCAAGATACGACAAGGCAGGAGAAGAAATGATGAGTATAATAAAAAAGCTGCAAGAACGGGTTACCGCGACGGGAATATACGTGTTTTGCATATGTATGGTAGGCATGATCGTCCTCTTGTATACGAACCAATGGTCCTTTTTGCACTATACGACAACAGAGTGGGTCACGATCTATTCCCTATTGGGAGCCGTTCTGATTCTGGAGCATTTTACATTCCAGCTCCCCCCCGCCAGTAACAAGCAGTCTATGGATTCCTCCGTGTACCTGGCTTGTATTTTTGTGCATGGCACCGAAATTGCTATTCTAATTTTGCTGTTAAATGTAATCATCGCTATGTTCCGGCACACAGAGTTGTCCTGGTGGAAACATACCGTCAATTTTTCCATTTACGCTCTTTCCATTTCCCTGTCTTCAACAGTATTTGAGCTAAGCGGCGGAACGCAGGGGGCTTTAAACCAAGATCATTTTGTTTCCTACCTGCTGGCCTTGATTTGCTACTTTGCGGTGAATACCATCACACTGGGCATCTACTTTTATATCGCATACAAAGGGTCCTTCAATGAGCTTAAACAGGCTTTTTTGGCTGAATCTCTGCTCGTATACTTATGTACACTCATTCTGTCTTTGGTATTGACTACATTGATTTATGACAATGGCATTTTAGGACTTTTGCTGTTCCTTGGGCTAAGCATGCTCCTGTCTCACGCATTCAAGCAAATGTTCACGCTGTATCGGGAAATCGAAGAAAAAGCGAACATGGATCGCAGAACAGGGCTATACAATCACAGCTACTTTGAAAATACACTTGAAGCTGAATTAAATATATCCAGATCCGAGAATACTCCTCTCAGTCTGGCTCTGATTGATATAGATGATTTCAAAAAATACAATGATCATTTCGGTCACCTCAAAGGCGATCAGCTACTGGGATTTCTCGGTGAATTTCTTAAAAAGGAGACTTCCGGCACCCACATCACCGTATCCCGCTATGGTGGAGAAGAATTCACCCTGCTGATGCCCGATCATACCGCTGAACAAGCATACGAAATAGTTAATACTATTCGAAAAAGATTAAATGATTCTCGTTATGAGGGTGTTGAAATTTTTCCACACGGCTGTCTGTCCTTCTCCGCAGGCATTGCACAAAGTCGCATTGACATCTACGACAAATCACAGCTGGTCGATCTGGCGGATAAAGCCCTGTACTACGCCAAGAAACAGGGAAAAAACATCGTTCATACGCATGGAAGTTTAAATGAAGTGGAGCGCGAGGTCGATCTGGGGCAGGATATTCGTGATCTTGAACAGCAGCTTAATTTGTTCTTGTACAAGGATATTAACACTTTCAAGCATTCCAAACGGGTATTCAGATATGCAGCAGACATGAGCGATGTGCTTCAACTCGGACCAGAGGATAAGCGGCGTTTCATACTAGGTGCCCTCATTCATGACATTGGTAAACTGGAGATTCCCTGGAATATCCTCAATAAAAAAGAGAAGCTGTCCGCTGAGGAATGGCAGATGGTGCAAGCGCATGTCATGTGGGGCAAACGAATTGTCGAAGCCAACGAACGATTCATAGATTTGGTTCCTTTTGTGGAGCTGCATCATGAACGTTATGACGGAGGAGGCTATCCGTTTGGCTTTAAGGGCGAGCAAATTCCACGTTTATGTCGGATGCTGACGATCATCGACTCTTTTGATGCGATGACAACTGAGCGCCCCTATCAACCCACCAAAACGTTCGAGGAGGCCATTGAAGAACTACGTGCTTGCTCGGGTAGCCAATTCGATCCCAAACTAACGGCTACTTTTATCCATTATATTCAACATAAGCAACCTGCTTTCACGGATTTCATGGAAACAGGGCTCTAATTCCTTCATTGGCTCTTCCTCTTTGCCCCTAACGTGGTTGAAATCGTCCTGAATTCAACCACGCTAGGGGTTTTCATATGATTGGCATTTTGTATAATGCTTATTATTTCAAATTTCATATAAATGTCATAATTCGCTCCATCTATTCACGCCATATGCACTATGATTAAGATAGGAATGGGTTTGTCCGTATAAAATGTTATAAATGGGGATATCCTCGCTTCAAGTAATCGAGAGAAGGTGACTTCACAGGCATGTTGTACCTGTCCAGACCAGCCCGTGTGGCTTGTCTTTTATTGCTGTGTCTCCCCCTTCTAATCCTGTTTCCTCACTCTTCGTGGGCTCATGCATTTGTCATTGAATCCAGTCCGACCGAAAATCAGGTTTTGGACAAGTCGCCTTCTCAGGTGACCATCACCTTCAATGAAGATTTGCAATCTGCCTTCATGTCGATCAAAGTGACCGACGAAACAGGCAAGCGGGTCGACACAGGAAAAGCACAACTCAACCCGAATCATAAAGCCACCATGGAAATCCAATTGATTCCAGGGGTGAAAAATGGAATTTACTCCGTCAATTGGAGAGCTTTATCCGCAGACGGACATCCGGTTAATGGAGTCATTCCATTTCAAGTAGGCAGCGGTTCCAATGCGCCTACCCATCAAGCTGCCGCATCTGAAGGCTCAGGGACATCACGAATCGACTTAATCGCTGTCCGTTGGTTTCTTTACATAGGACTATCGCTGCTTTTTGGAGCGATTTGTTTCCGGCTGTTCATCTTACCGAGCATAAGCCAAGACAAGAATCGAAGTGAACAGCATCAGCAAAATCAGCGTCCCTTTGACACATTGCCCCGCTGGACTAAGCTGCTATGGAGCGGCTACGGCATAACGTCTGCCGCCATTCTGATCAGCCTGCCACTTCAGGCTTCATGGGATGCCGGGGTTTCCATCAGGGAGGGCTTCTCACTCCCTATTCTGGGAGAAGCTCTCCAGTTTACTGGAGCCGGGCAAATTTGGTTTATCCAGATGATTCTCGTGCTGCTCCTAAGCGTAACGCTGATTTACGCGCTGGATTACAGCATTTCGGATCGCCAGCGCCGTCTTTGGGGCTACAGCTCAGCTCTCCTAACGCTATGCCTCATGCTGTCCAAAGCCTTTGTCGGTCATCCGGCAGCGGCTACCCATCCAGCTCCGGCCATTGCGGCGGACTTTGTCCATCTCGCGGCAGCAGCTTTTTGGATCGGCTCACTTGCCGTCATGGTCGTGTGCCTGCCTGTTGCCGGAGCGGAGTTGCCCGTATCCGAGCGGGCAACTCTGCGACAAGCCGCCCTGCGTCGCTTTGCCGGCTGGGGCATTGCTATGGTGGCAGCGCTACTTGCCACCGGTATATATGGAGCCGTGCTGTACATTCCGGCTCCCTCCATGCTGCTGAACACGTCCTATGGACTCGTTCTGCTCGGCAAGGCAGCGCTGCTGCTAATCATGCTGGCCTTTGCGGCCAGCCAGTTCCGCAGCGCAAGGCAAGCGGCGCCCAGCAAACAAGCCGCCCGGGGATTGCGTGCCGAGGTGTCCGTGGGCCTGCTCGTGATGCTGTTGACTGCGGTGCTTACTCACCTGTCACCCGGCCAGGCACCTGCTGTTCCGTTTGAGGAGACTCGCACTACGGGCGGATACAACGTTACGCTGTCAGTCAGCCCCAATGCTGTAGGCAGCAATGAATTCAAGGTATCCGTTCAGGATACCAAAGGTGCTGCCGTTTCAGGAATCCAGCAGGTTACATTAACGCTCACTCCAGCAGACCCTGACCAAGATCAACAGGAATTTGTTCTGCCCGTGAAGCAGCAACAGCCATTCCACAGTCAGGAATTGATGACCTCCGAAGGAACATGGGCGGTAAAAGTACATGCTCTGACGGCATCACTCGATGCGGTTGATGCTGATTTCACCCTGCATGTAGGCGGTAAAAAATAATTATTTTATGTTTAAAAGGAGCGAATTGATTATGAATACAACGATTCAAACAGCAAAATCCATATTTTCCAGGTTTGCGACCTCTGTGGGTCTAATTGCGGCGGGTGCCTTACTTTTTGCAGGTATGGCCAGTGCACATGTGACAGTCAAGCCTTCTGTTTCACAACCTAATGCGTGGGAAACGTACACATTGAAAGTACCCGTGGAAAAAAACATTCCAACCACCAAAGTCGCCTTGAAAATTCCGAAAGAGGTCGTTTTCAAACAATACGAGCCTGTACCGGATTGGAAAGTAGCCACCGAAAAAGACAGCTCTGGCAAAGTAACCACCGTGACCTGGACGACTGAAAAAGACGGCATTCAAGCGGGTCAGTATCAGCGTTTCAGCTTTGTAGCGCAAAATGCAGACCAAAATACCGCAGCACCCTGGGACGCCTTCCAATATTACAGTGACGGAAGTATCGTGGAATGGACAGGTGACGAAGGAAGTAATAATCCACATTCCATTACTGAAATCACGGCGGATGCCACGTCAGCAACTCCTGCCCCTGCCGCAGACAGCGGACACGATTCAGCGGGCACGGCAGCAGGCCATACGAGCACAGATGCGGCTAAAGATAGCAGCAGCCCCGCACCTGCTTCGAACAATGCTGTAGAAGCTACACCTGCCGCTTCTGCTCCAGCCAGCTCTGCTGCACAAACGACAGCACTCGTCCTCTCGATCATTGCAGTCGTTCTTGGTGCCGCAGCTGTCGGCATTGCACTCAAGCGCCGCAAGTAATCTGGGTTACGGATAAAGGTTAAGACCGTTTTAAAAAGAAAAGCTGACACCTATTTAAAAGGGGTCAGCTTTTTTGGTATGAAATAAAACGATTAATATTCAGCTTAAATACATACTCAGATTCATCTCATCCTATTATTTCACATTCACCTTTCTATCATTTTTTTGGTAAAATAGGTAGAACCCTCACGATTCTAACATGATAGCATTGCAATCTATTGAGCATAGGAGATCATAGGATGAAAATCGTAAATAAGGCTCTGTTATCTAGTGCTATTTTTCTGAGTACCGCAGCAGGTATCTATAGCCCCTTGGCACAAGCCGAGGCCGGCAAGATCAGCATTATGCTGGACGGATATCCATTACCGTTCCCCGTACAACCTGCCATGATGAACGGCACGACCATGGTTCCCTTTCGCGCTATTTCTGAGGCTCTTGGCATTACAGTGAAATGGGATCAAGCCAGCCAAAGCATCACTGCTACCAAAGCGCAAGGCTCTGCTACCAAGCAGGTGGTTCTAAAGATGGGTAGCCGCAATGCCACAGTGGACGGACAAACGGTTCAACTAACAGCCGCTCCGCAAACCGTGCGCGGCAGCACGATGATTCCGCTGGGCTTTTTCGGGCAGCAGTTTGGAGCCACGGTGAACTGGAACCAGGGGACACGGACGGTCTCCATTACATCGCCACGTGAAGCTATGTATACAGTAGGCTTCTATGCGCTGTCTTCCTTTGACCAAAAATCCAAAATACCGGATTTTAACGCAGTTGCCTTCGGCTGGAGTCGAATTGATACGAACGGACAATTTACGACAAACGGCAAGGAATACAAATGGCCTCAAGCCGCTGGAACCGTAACGCCGGAGTCCATTGTGCAGGAGGCAGACAGCCAGGGGACTTCCCCTTACCTGATGGTCTATTCCGGAGATGGCAATCACGAGCTGACCAAGATTTTGGAAAATGTGCAGCTTCAAGAACAGACCATTTCCCAAATCGTCAGCACCGCCACCGACAAACAATTTAAAGGCATTACGCTAGACCTGGAAGGATTGGGCTGGAGCGGCGATAAAGCCAAAGCGCGTTCAGACTACAACGCCTTTATTAAAAAGCTATCGGCCAAAGCGCATCAGGCTGGACTCAAGCTCACCGTCGTTCTGCATCCGCTGAACAGCTCTTACTCTGGCTATGACTACAAAACGCTGGGCAATCTGGCGGACGATCTGATCATCATGGCCTATGATTACGGACAGAAGGCTACTCCTGAGCCTTTGGAAAAAGTGGATGAAGCCATACAACTGGCCTTGAAGGAAACCTCGCGGGACAAGCTCATTTTGGGGATTTCGATGGGTAGCGAAAAAGACAGCACCGTTAACGCCAAGATCGGTTTAGCCAAACGTTATGACCTCAAAGGAATCGCTATCTGGCGCTTGGGTATCATTGGAGAAACAGCCTGGGCACAGATGAACGAAGCCATCGAGTTTAAATAAGTGTATCTGACCTTATTCCGCCCGCTAATGATTTCTTATGCGTCTTCTATGAAATCATTTGGCGGGCTTTCTTCATCCCCTTTAACAAAAGTGCTTGCCTGATTTGGAAGTTGTCGTCACAGGCTCGCAACCCTGTTCTCCATAGAAGATCCCCCAGTCTCTCATAAAATCCAGCAACGGCCTTAACGTATCTCCTAACGGGGTAAGCGAGTATTCCACACGCGGTGGGTTCTCATTATAAATTTCACGGTGCACAATGCCATCTCGCTCCAATTCGCGCAACTGCAAGGTTAGCATCCGCTGTGTAATATTAGGCAAGGTCCGTCGAATTTCGTTATAGCGCCGCGGTCCTGTGGTCAAATGATACAAGATGACTCCCTTCCATTTGCCGCCTATAACCCCGACGGTTTTCGCTACCGGACATCCAAAATTAACGCTAACTGCATGTTCCATCTCCTGTGCCATGTATACCCCTTCTTTCTGTAGAATGTGTAAACCAATAGCCCCCGACGCATGACAAGGAACAAATATGTGCGTACTTGTTCCCTGCAAAAACTTTCTATATGATAACTATATATTCGATATCAGCTCTCATTATAGTAGCAGAAAACCCATAGAGTACCAACTAAACCCATACCCAAAGGAGTACATTTTATGTCTAATACATCAGCTAAAAAACAGGAAATTCTGGACGCCTTTCTGTTCAGGCACGCCACGAAAGAATTCGATCCCAATCGCATCATACCGGAAGAGGATTTTCAGTTCATTCTCGAAACCGGACGGCTTTCTCCAAGCTCCGTCGGTTTTGAACCATGGCAGTTTGTAGTTGTGCAAAATCAGGCATTGAGAGAAAAGCTGGCTGCAGTTTCCAGCGGCGGTCAAAAGCAGATTCCTGCGGCTAGCCACGTCGTCCTGATTTTGGCGCGCAAGGATGTTCGTTATGATTCTCCTTACGTGGAGTATATGTATAAAGAGGTTAAAGGTATGTCTGAGGAGGACTTTGCCTCACTGCCAGGCCGCTATAAGATTTTCCAGGGTGAAAGTCAACGTCTGCTGGAAAACGAACGTACGTTATTTGACTGGGCTTCCAAGCAAACCTACATTGCCTTAGGCAATATGATGACAGCAGCGGCTCAGATCGGTATTGATTCCTGTCCAATTGAGGGCTTTAACTACGATCAAGTGCATGCCATATTGGAGGAAGAAGGACTGCTGGAGAACGGGCTGTTCGATATTTCAGTCATTGCTGCCTTCGGTTATCGTGCTCATGAACCCAAGCGGGAAAAATCCAGACAACCACTAGAAAAGGTCACACGCTGGATTCTGTAATCTAATATCCCGAGTCTCTTCCGAAACCCTGAACATTGAAGCACGTAAAAAGCGGGCTTGCGGCACTTCATCTGAATGATGAACCTACCACAGCCCGCCTTTTTTAGGTCACTTCAATCTCTATTAAAATCCCCTTGGAAGCCAGGTTATCCAGGCACTCCTTCATATACTCATCGTCATGCTCCATATATGCACCCGCACCTGCCAGTTCCTCACCCAGTTCCGCCTCCCAAGGCTCACACTGCTTACCGCGATACAACGGCTGTTCCCATAGTGGATCAACATTGTACCCTCTGCTTTTCATTTCGTCCATAATGAGCCTATGATAGCGCACCAGCAGCATGGGGTGATAATCGAACACATAATTCACGGTGGCGTGTGGCTTGCCCCACCCATTCCCACGCAGGGCACAGCACTCACGATGTTGCCCCAGCAGTTGCGGACGGGGTAACTTGTCGATTAAATGTTCATGCCAAAGCCTCATGCTTCCACAACCCTATCTGTAGCTTTTTCTGGTCTATTGGATTAGCATACGGATACCTGTCAGCACAATGCCGATCAGGAAGCCTGTAACTGCGCCGTTAATACGTATCCACTGCAAATCCTGTCCCAGTTTGTCCTCCATCAGTGCAATCAGGGATTTGTTATCCATCTTGTCTACATTTTCGCGCACCAAGTTACCAATCCGACTATGGTTAGCTTCCACCAGTCCAGTAATACCTTCCACAATTCGCACATTGATCTTGTCCAGCAGCTCGGTATTCCCTCTTAAATCAGTCAGCATCCGATCCAATAGCGGTAAAATATAGGTCTGCACATAGTTTCCGTCTTCCATGTAGTCCAATAAGCGTATACGCAGCTCTTCCATTTTGCCCAGCACTGACGCATCGCCTTCCCAGGCTTCAACAAGGCTATCCTTCCAGCCGTTCAACCCTTCCTGAACCGTATCTTTCGTCGCCATTCGGGTCACCTGTGTTTTCAGACCATCCAGCACAGCCTGACGGCGCGGGTGCTCTTCCCTTTGCAGTTCTGCTACCTGATCCAGCAGGAAATGACGAATCATTTCACCCATACGCTCTTCGTTCAGATAGCCGAGGAATGCGTTCAAAGCAAACTGCATCAGCCCGCTCACCTGCAAACCACTGACAGCCTGCATCCCTAAGGTCCCCAGCGTATAACCCGTTTCGGGTCGCAAAAGCCAGGACTCGGCTTGCTTCAGCGTGTAATCCAGTGCGCGGCGATCATAGCCCTTCTCGCTGGTCTGACGAGCAAGCGCCTCCAGCAGCGGTCCGGCGTCAAAGTCAGTCATCTGCCGCTTCAGCTCTGCCACGATGACCGGAGCCAATTCCGCGAGCGGGAGGGACTGGACAAGCCGCTTGGCAAGAACATCTATGGATGCCGCCGCCTCCGGCGTGCGTAATCCTTTTTCCACACCGCCCAGCACCAAATCGGCCAAACGGATATCTGCAATTTTAGACGCGATGCTGTCTTTGTTTAGCAGGTTATTTTCCACCGTACTTACCAATGCATTCGTGAGCTTGTCCCTATTTTTAGGAAGCAGCGCGGTGTGTGGTATCGGAATGCCTAGCGGATGACGGAACAAAGCAGTGACAGCGAACCAGTCTGCCAGTCCCCCTACAAGTCCTGCCTCAAAAGCTCCGGCTAACAAACGAGCCCAGCCATATTGCTGGAAGGGCAATGTGGCTGCAAAGCCTGCCCCTAGAATAACGAGCGACCAAGCCGCTGCGGTTTTCGTATTTTTTGGTTTTCCCATCCTGTAATCCTCCAAACTGACTGTCGAGTAAGTAAAGCACTATACCTGTATTACCCATCATATCATTGCCCGTGTCATTTCCAAAGTTGAAAGCACTTGAGATGAAACGCGCAAGGGCACTTTTTGCGTAATTTTTTATGCATATATCTCTCTTTTTTACATTCATGTTTGTGAACAAAATCACAGTACTGGGCCCAAACTCTTATTTTCAATAATAAGCCTTACGAACCATTTTATCAGAACCAAGTCTCATTTTTTTTAAACCGAAAGGAGAAGTGAACAAGAAAGTTGAATGGGCATAAGATACCTTTTTTCAGTACCATGTTGGTATTTGACCTCAGAAAGGATTTGAATCCATGATAACCCCAGATTCTTTCAACAGCATTCGACTTTTTCGTATGGATTACCAGGTTATATATCCATAAAAAGTGATACTCCCATAAAATTCAAACACATATTTTGCTATATAGACATATTTGATGTGATAAAATAAACTTTTATAAATAGGGAATCATGTTTAATCAGTCATTATATATTGGTAATTCAAACCAAGATATGCTAGATAAAATTGCTTTTTTGTAAAGGAATTGAATATGACAACAGACCAAAAAAACAACGTGGGCCTCTGGAATGGCGATCCGGTCGTTATTGTACGCACTCCCTCCGCTTTTGCCAAGCAATCCCTTTTGTATATCCAGGAATTAGGCTACTTCCAAAAAACTTCTGCTTTTATGATGGAAAGGAAAGAACTTGCCTCTTTTTTGCTTGTCTTTACGTTGTCTGGTAAGGGAGAATTACTGTACCGGGGCAAGAAATATATCATAAAACCTCAAGATTTGTTCTTTGTTAATTGCGAGGAATATGTTCAATACAGCACCTCCGGTCATGAATCCTGGGAGTTTATCAGCTTGTACCTGTATGGCAACCTGATTGAAAATTTTTACGAACAATTTGCCAAGCATAATAAACCGGTCATTTCCATGCATAATCCGCATATTATATTGGATAAGCTCCATGCTCTGATTTGCGGGCAGTCTGACAGAAGTCTTTCCGCTGAGCTACTAACGTCCAGGCTCATTGGTGAAATACTAACGTGCATTTTGCAACATCCCTATGATCATCCGTGTGTGAATGCTGAAACCCTGAGCGAAGTACGTCGGGTACAGCAATATTTGGATCAGTCCTACTGTGAGCGAATAACACTGGACTCGCTGGCAGATATGTTTGAATTAAACAAGTTTAATCTGGCTAAAAATTTCAAAAAGCAGATCGGTTTCTCTCCGATTGATTATCTCATTAATGTCCGTATCACAGCCGCTCAAAGCTGGCTTAAAACCAGTGACATGTCCATTGTGGATATCGCAAGGTACGTAGGGATTCCCAATACGAGCCATTTTATTAACCTATTCAAGGAGCATGTAGGAGAAACACCTCATTCCTTCCGCAAAAAATGGGGGAACCGTTCAAAGTTGTAAATGAGAGGTTACATGAAATCAGTTTGATAGATGATAGACGCACAAGCTATTCAAGTTAATGGCAAAACTGTCGAAAGGCAGTGACGCAAAACTATAGGGCCTTCCTTTCCAGATGGCAGCCAGCTACCAGATGAACGAGCTTTTTATTATGTCTTTTTTACATAGATCCATCACAAATTGCTTTACCTCTCTCGAAGAAAGCCCTGATCGCTATGATCAGGGCTTTTTTTCTATTGGGATAGTCATGTCAGCCTAGCATGCTGAATATACTAATTTCGAACTAGGAGGAGGGAAGGAAAAAACATAACCGCCGAAGCATTGCCATATTACGATGAATAGGAGAATCACTTGGAGCATGAGAACAAAAATAAATGTAATGATCATTGCCTTATTGCTCATTGTCCAAAGCTTTTTCAGCGCAACGCTGGCTTACGCAGATGCTCCAGCCCCAGAACTGCCGCAGAGTGCTGTATCCGATCCTAACCATACCGTTACGGATGCTGTATACGTTGTCCCAAACCTTGAACCTCCTAGGGAGATTCCTTCAAACACGGTTCCCTCCGTTCAAGGAGCAACCACTTCAAAGTCTCAACATGATGCAGCTCCGCTGAGCATATTAACGAAGTTGAGCCTGACCGACGAAGCAGGGCGTGTCATTGATGCGGTATATAGCCCAGACAGCCAATTCGACATCGGATCAGCCATCCAACTAGGCTATGAATGGGAGCTTCCTGACAATACCTATAAGTCAGGGGACACCTTCACCTTTCATTTACCAGAACAGTTTGTCATCTACACTGATATCTCATCTCCATTAGTCACTACCGACGGAACCGTGGGATACTTCACAGTAGATCGTCAGGGCAAGGTGATCATGACCTTTAACCAATATGTAGAGAATCATTCCAATGTCAGCGGCAAACTGCAAATCAAAACCGAGTTTACGAAAGAGATGATGAAAGGCAGTACAGAGATCATCATTGCGATTCCGATCAAAGGCGGGGCACAAACGGTCATCGTGAATGTAAAACCCCAGTCAGGGCCAACCCTAAGCAAACAAGGGAAAATAGCTGGCACCAATCAGATCGACTGGACCATTGATGTGAACAAACAGCTAAACACCGTAAAGCATGCCCTCATCACCGATCCAATTCCTTCAGGGCTGGAACTCAGAAGAGACTCTATCCGGCTCTATCATCTACAAGTCAATATCGACGGCTCGACCGTTGTTCGAGACCTAGTGAATGCAAGTGAATATGCCATTGAAGCAGATCAAGCCGGGACAGGGTTTGTGATTCGTTTTCAAGACGATAGCATTAACACGGCCTATCAGATTCAATATTCCACGCGTATTATTGGCGATGAAACTCGTTTCTCCAACACAGCAACGCTTTCAGGAGATGCGATAGAGAACGTTGTTGCTACCGCTACTGTTCAGGTGGAACGTGGTGAATTTTTGTCCAAAAAGGTTGAAAAATATGATCATGCCACACAAACACTCTCGTGGGCCATAAGATATAACTTCAGCGAGACAAAAATTCCCGAAGTCAAAGCTCTTTTAATTGATCATTTCAATAAAACTCAAGAATTGCTGCCCGGTTCTTTGAAAGTATTTAAGGGAAACACACTGGAGGAACTCCCATCGTGGGCGTATACTGTCATCCCAGTTGATTATCCGGACCGCAACGGCTTCAAACTTCAATTTAACTTCGACGTAGATTCAGCCTATACCATCCGATACCAGACTCAAGCCAGAGGCCGTGTCTATGATAATGGAAAAGTTATAAACATCATAACCTCGGATGGAACGCAGAAGATTGTATCGACGGAAATCATAAGCGGAGTTATGACTAAAATGTATGACACACCCAATTACAACACCAAAATCATACCTTGGGTGATTACCATCAATACAGACTTGTACATCATGAAAAATATCGTCATTCAGGATGTGTTTCCAAACGGGGGCTTGGCTTTGTTACCGGATACCCTGAAAATTCAAAGTGTTGACGGAACAACGGAGCTACGTGCACCCACGGATTATGAGCTGATTCCGCTATCACAGGACTATAAACAAGGATTTACGCTCATTTTTCATAAAGCCATTCAGAAGGCTTATACAATCAAGTATTCAACCACCTATAATAATGACTGGAAAACGGATACGACGAAGCCCGAGTTTCGTAATAAATCCCATATAGAATACCAGTTTGAAGACGGGGAAAGATCATCGCAAGAAGTGGAGTGCCCGATCTGGCCGGACTTTATGACACAACGAAACGGTGCCAAGCAAGGAAGCTATAATGCGACCTCCAAGCTCATTACCTGGGACATTAAAGCTAACTACAATCGCAAGATCCTGAATCACGCGGAAGTGAGAGATCCCTTGTTGCAAGGTCAGAAGTTACTGCCCGCCTCCGTAAAAGTATACGATATGACCTTGCTGGGATGGTGGGATGGCGTACAAAAAGGGGCTGAAATCCCAGCAGATCAATACACCATTATTCCTCCCTCCCAGCAAAATGGTAATGAATTGCGTATCCAGTTCAAAAATAAGATACAGACTCCCTACTGGATTACCTTTCAAACTTCATTGGAAGGAGAACTGATTGAAAAGGAAATCCATAATCAAGCCCTTCTACTGGATGGACAAAAAACTGTCTCCGAATGGGCAGCGCAAGTCACGGTACCTCATGGCGGAGAATATGTATCTAAAGTCGGTGCACAAAATGGAAATAAGATTGACTGGAGCATCCGCATCAATGAAGGACAGTCCCATGTATCCAACGGTAAAATTATAGACCAGCCTAGCAGCAATCAAATCTTAATTGAGGATTCCTTTCATTTGTACTCTACAATCATCGCTGCCAACGGAAATACCATCAAGGGCACCGAGTTGATTAGAAACCAAGATTACAAGCTGTATATCAAGACAGATGCTCAAGGCCAGCAAACGTTTGAACTTACTTTTGCTAAGGATATTTCCACTGCTTTTATACTTGAATACCAATCGTTCATTCATGCTGAAGACAAAGCCAAGGTGAGTAATAAGGTTGCCTTTGAGGGGGATCGTTTGACGACAGAACTGCGGGAAACCAGCCAGGAAATCATCGTACGAACGTCTTCCGGCTCCGGTTCTGGCGGGGGTGTGACCGAAAGTCTTGAGCTGACCAAGGTAGATCAGGATATGCCTGACAAGGTACTGCCTGGCGCACAGTTTGCGCTCTATGATAAAGGTCAAAAAAGAACCCCTCTCATTCAGACCACCAATCAGGAAGGCAAAATCATCTTTTCCTCCTTGCTTCATGACGATTACATCTTGGAAGAATTGGCAGCACCGGAGGGCTATAAAATCACCGAGGGCAAGCTCGAGATCAAAATAGACGCAACACTGCGGCAAAGCTCTGGCGTAAAGAGGGTTGTGATCACCAATCGTAAAGAAAAGAAAAACGACCCTGAACCACCTGTAGACCCGGGAACTCCAACAGACCCCACGAATCCCTCAGGACCAGGAACGCCTACTCATCCAGACCCTTCACCCCCGTCCGGAGGCTCAGGTAAAAAACATGACAAAGATCCGGAAATACCCGATACTCCGTCTATAACCGTGCCTCCGTCATTGCCAAAGTCTCCGGAGGACATAGCCCCTCCACAGGAGGAACCTGCGCCTATACCACCGGAGCCAGAGCTGCCAGCCGTCATGCCTCATCAAAATCCTCCTCCTCCGGTGGATTCGAAAGACGATCCCGAACCTAAGATCCGTCTCAAGGTTCCAGGGAAAGAACCTGAAGAGCCGGAAGATACACCTGCGGTACATCAATTACCCCAAACAGGTGAAGGCAGCCCCGTTCCGTTCTATTTGACAGGCATAGCGATGGTTATATGGGGCGTATTTTTGAAATTCAGACGGACAAACAAAAAATAAAATTGATCACCTGCCCTGATCTCCCGGCCATTCCATTCCCGATTGGAATAAGTCGGGAATGGGGCATTTTTCAAAAAAATATGTATAATCCGTACTTTGCTTAGGGGAGGCGAGATTGCTGCGTCTGCGTAAACTTTCCTACGTATTTATTGTGTTAGGCTTACTTTTTATTTTGTTTCCTAAAGCGACGGAATGGAATGAGGATCGGGAACAAAGCAAGCTATTAAAAGCAGCCGAGCTACCATCAGGAAAAAGCGATGCGCTTAGAACCGCCAGTCTTATAGACAGCTATGCTCGCTTGTCTACTCGTCTTACGGAAGTTCCGGTTAGTGAAGCGCGACAAAATACTTCCCCACCTCCTGCTCCCATGGCAAGCGCTAATGAACAAACTCCCATAGCCACTATTAGTATAAGTCGTATTGCTTTAAAGCTCCCTGTGTTGGAAGGCGCAACGAGGATAAATATGAGGCACGCGGCTGTACATATGCCGGAAACGGGGACGCTGGGACAAGCGGGGAATGCCGCCATTGCTGCTCATCGGGCCCGTACCTCTGGACGTTTATTTAATCGTCTAAATGAATTGAAGATTGGGGATAAGATTGTTGTCAACACTCGGGGTAACCAATATGTATATAGCGTTTATAGCCTGAAGGTGGTTGATCCTACGGACGTGTCTGTTCTGAAAAGCTTCAAAAAACAAAAGCTGCTCACGCTGATTACATGTGACCCTCTCGTAAACCCCACCCATCGTCTTATTGTTCAAGCCAAACTAAGCACCTAAAGCCATTTTAAAGTACCTATTTCTATGAGTAAAAATAAATCAGGCGGGCCATTCCTGTTCATTACAGAAATACACCCGCCAATGCTCACATCATGATTCAGTTGGATTCTTGGCAATCAGCTTGAAATCATCAAAGTGGAATCCTGGTGCAACCACACAGGTTACCAGCACAGGCTCATCCCCCAGCGGACGTGCCGTTTGCCATACTGTTCCTGGGACGAGTGCTTGTGGATGCTGTCCTGCCTCCACATCCGCACCGACGATAATCACAGTTTCTTCACCAGGCTCTTCTCCGCTTCCACCCAATTTCAACTCTACAGGGCTTCCGCTATGATATAACCACAGCTCATCAGAATGGACCACATGCCACTCGGAGAACTCGCCCGGATGCAGCAAGAAATACGTAGACGAAGCTGCAAAGCGCGGACCGGAATACACATCCGGCAGTACAGGCTTCGGAATTTGGAAATGGGCCTTCCACATCTCTTTGTACCAGCCGCCTTCTGGATGGGGCTCCATGCCCAATGCCGTTACTAGCGGTGAAATAGCTTTCGTCATTGTCTAACCTTCCTTTACCCTAAATTCCTTCTTCCCTACTGTAAAACATAGCGTTGCTTTTGTCACGTTTCTCCCTTGGCATGTCGAACGCTATTATTCCACGTCAAATTAAATAACATTAAATTGTGAATATTCATTTGATTTTATCATATAAATAGCAGTTAACAAGCAAAAGGACATACCAAAATATAATACACGTAAAGTTTTATGACATAAAATCTTGTTTTTTATTGTAAGCTTATAGTATCATGAGAGAAATTTTGAAATTCTAATAGAGCTTGATCATGTCAATCCGTCTACTAAGCTATGTATCCAAGCCTAAAAGGGGTGAGCTCTCTGATCCAGTTTCGCAATGTCAACAAGCATTATGGTCACTTCCATGTACTCAAAGACATCAATCTTCAAATTAAGGAGGGCGAGGTCGTCGTAATCATCGGTCCCTCCGGCTCGGGTAAAAGCACCCTGCTTCGCTGCATCAATCGTCTGGAAACGATATCGGATGGGGAGCTGATCGTTAACGAGGTTCCTGTACATGACAAAAAGATTGATATTAATGCCTTCCGCCGCAACATCGGGATGGTGTTCCAACATTTCAATCTGTATCCACACAAAAAGGTGATTGAAAACATTGTACTGGCACCTATGAAGGTACTGGGCATCTCGAAAGAAGAAGCTACTCAAACAGCCATCACCTATCTAAAGCGCGTCGGAATCGAAGAAAAGGCACAGAGCTACCCCGCCCAATTGTCCGGTGGACAGCAGCAGCGGGTCGCGATCGCCCGTGGGCTCGCGATGAATCCAAAAATTATGTTGTTCGACGAGCCTACTTCAGCACTTGATCCCGAAACGATCGGAGAGGTACTGGATGTTATGCGCTCGCTCGCCCATCAGGGCATCACAATGGTCATTGTCACTCATGAAATGGGCTTTGCACGTGAAGTGGCGGACCGCGTGATTTTTATGGATAAAGGACAGATTTTGGAAGACAGCCAACCTGCCGAATTTTTCCAGAATCCGGGTGAAGAACGGGCTCGCCTGTTCCTGAGCCGTCTGATTCATCATTAAACAGACTACCAATGTAGCGTAAATCGAAAGGGGAATGTTCTGATGAGAAAAAGATTTCAATGGAGTACTTTGGTGCTGGTAGCTTTATCTTGTCTGCTCGTCTTGGCAGGCTGTGGAGGCAAAGAAGGAGCGGCAACGTCGGGGAATGAGCCGGCAGCAGCCAACGGGCTGGAAGCGATCAAACAGCGTGGCAAACTGGTCGTTGGTGTGAAATACGATACCAAGCTGTTCGGACTGAAAGACCCGGCTAGCGGAAAAGTAGAAGGCTTTGATATCGACATCGCTAAGGCTGTAGCCAAACATATTTTTGGCGATGAAACCAAACTTGAACTAAAAGAGGTCACGTCCAAAACACGAATCACCTTATTGCAAAACGGGGACATTGACGCCATTATCGCGACGATGACCATTTCGGATGAACGTAAAAAACAGGTTGATTTCAGCGACGTCTATTTTAACGCCGGGCAATCTCTGCTCGTGAAAAAGGGGAGCCCCATCACCGGGCTGGAATCTCTGACCCCAAAAACCAAGGTGCTCGCCGTGAAAGGCTCTACTTCCGCCAAAAATATCCGTGAAAAAGCTCCTGAAGCAACGATATTGGAATTCGAAAACTATCAGGATGCTTTCAACGCCCTCAAAGCAGGTAAAGGAGAAGCGTTAACTACCGATAACTCTATTCTGCTCGGCATGCAGAAGCAAGATCCGAATTATATTCTTGTAGGCGGGAACTTCACAGAGGAACCTTACGGCATTGCAGTGAAGAAGGGACAGCCTGAACTGCTGCAAGCCATTAATGATACGATCAAGGAACTGAAAAGCAACGGTGAATACGATAAGCTCCACGAGCAATGGCTTGGGGTTAAACCCGAATAGTATTCTTGTGAAGGAGCCGCGATTGCGAGCTCCTTCCTTTCTTAGGTCTGGATAAGGAGGTACATTCGCAGATGCTTACTTTTGATATCAACGTACTTTTTGATCATAGCGACCGTTTCAGAGAAGGCTTGCTTCATACCGTTCAAGCTAGTGTCATTGCCTTGATCGGAAGCTTTATTCTAGGGGCTATTATTGCCATCCTCCGAATTGCGCCTTTTAAATGGCTGAACTGGATCGGTACCGTCTATGTAGAGGTCATCCGCAATATCCCATTGCTGATCGTCGTACTGTTTTTTTATCTCGGGCTTCCCACTTTGGGCATCCCTTTGGACGGATTCGTATCTGGAACGCTTGGATTGACCGTATACACGGCCTCCTTTATTGCTGAAGCCATACGTGCCGGCATTCAATCTGTGCCCAAGGGGCAATTTGAAGCGGCAAGGTCCTCCGGGTTGAGTTACAACCAGACGATGATCAGCATTATTTTACCGCAAGCCATCAAAATTGTACTGCCTGCAATCGGCAACCAATTCATTAATCTGGTCAAAAACTCTTCCGTGCTGGCTATTGTGGCCGGACTGGACCTAATGTATTACTCGGACCTCATTAACTCGGATACCTTCCTGCCCATCACAGTCTACGCCATCACGGCGCTGTTGTATCTTATCTTGACGGTTCCGCTTAGCTTTCTTGTACTATATATGGAACGGCGTCTGTCCAAAACATCCTAAGGAGGGAAGCCCGTATGGATTTCGGTGGATTATTTGTGTGGCCTAATGTGCGTTTTATACTGGAGGGCTTCCTGCTCACGCTGGAGGTTGCTATTTACTCTATCGTGTTCAGCTTCGTTCTCGGTATCTTATTCGGCATCCTGCGCTATACCCGCTTACCTGTCATTTCACAGGTTGCAGCCTTTATCATTGATCTCATTCGCAATCTTCCATTATTGCTCATTATTTTTTTCATCGGTATGGTTTTACCATCCATCGGATTGTCGATTTCCCTCAAGTGGGCAGCCATTACAGGCCTGTCGATCTTCGAGGGAGCCATGATCGCCGAGATTGTGCGCAGCGGTCTGAATTCGGTCCATAAAGGACAGGTGGAAGCCGCACGTTCCTCCGGTCTAAGCTACTCTCAAACCTTATGGCATATCATTCTGCCCCAAGCGCTTCGTCGCATGGTGCCCCCGATTGTCAGCCAGTTCATTTCCCTATTCAAGGATACCTCACTGGCTGTCATTATCAGTTTGCCGGAGCTGACGCATAACATTCAGATTGTCGGTGGGCAAAATCAATCCTTTGTCATTCCAGCCCTGCTGTTCGCAGCTTTCCTGTACTTTGCTGTCAATTACAGTATGTCACTGATTGCACGCAGGCTGGAAGTTCGTACACATTAAAGCTCGTGATACTCATCAGCGTTGCCACTAGTTGGAACGCACTGCTAATACAGCTTGTATCTTTTCAATTAATCGCTTCAATGCTTCTCCCTGATAACGGCCAGACCGATAAATCAACTCTAGCTGACCCTGGAGCACGCCGCACAAAATAGGTACAGTGCAAAATTGTGAGCGATCCAATTCTGCTGCAAGGGACTCCGTCTGTAGGGTTACGGCAAGTCCCTCCTGCACCCAGCGCAGGATTGAAGGTATGGAATTTGTCTCCAAGACGGTTGCAAAGGGATACCCGCGATCCCGGAAGCACTTCTCAATCAGCTTCCTGCCGGGATGACACTCTGGCTGCATCGCCCAGGATACATGCCTCAATTCGTCCAGCGTAATGGAAGAACGGTTGGAAAACACATGCTCTACCGGAACAACAAGACAGTAGTTCTCCGTACGAAGAGGAAGCTGGACAAGCCTTTCATCCATACCCGAATGCAGTGTAATGCCAACATCCATTCGGTTATCCAGCAGCTGTTCTGTTACATCAAATGATGGGATGTGCAGGCTGACTCTAGGAAATGACTGATGAAAATGGATAAGCATTTCATGCAATGACTCCTCCAGCTCCGGTAATGCAATACCAATCCGCAAACTCCCGCGTTGCTCGGTGCGCAACTCCTCAATGGAAGCCTTTGCTTGCTGCAAATCCTTGAGCGCATGTGCACTGTGTTGCAGCAACAACTTCCCGGCATCTGTCATTTTAATCTTCTTACCTGCACGATCAAAAAGCGTCATGCCCAATTCCTCCTCCAGTGCCTTGATTTGCAAGCTGAGCGTGGGTTGGGAGATTCCGATCTTTTCCGAAGCTTTCGTAAAATGTAGTTCCTCGCATACAGCAATGAAGTATTGAAGCTGACGTATTTCCGTCTTCCTTCTCTCCCTTCGAGAATCCCCAGAATGATTGATATTAAGAGGTCAAAAGAAGCGCAAAATCGGATCCATCCGGTTCGCGCTTCATCTTCAGGTTATTGCGCTTTTTTAGATTATTGGGCTACTTCGGCTTTTTCCGCAGTCAACGTAATATTCGCAAACGTGTCTGCATCATACTCCTTGCCACGGGTAATATCGTAATTGGCTACCCGATTATTCACTGCCTCTAACGAGTAACGGAATAACGTCGGTACGATGGGTGCCTCCTCGCTCATATACGCCTGCCACTGATTGTATATATCTTTACGATAATTGTCGTCAAAGGCTTTAACAGACACCCCTTCCTGCAACAGCTTATCATTCTCTTCACTGGTAAAGCGCGAGTAGTTAAAGCTGGCTCCGCGTCCATACAGCCCACTAGGGTTTACATCTGTACCTGTACTCCATGCGCCGCCAAAAATATCAATGCCGGGGTCATCCTTTTGCACACGGTCATAGAAAGAATTGAACTCAAGCAGACGACCGTCCACCAGTTCGACATGAAGCCCGACATCCTTCCAATTTTGCAAATAAAACTTCGCCAGCGATTCGGCTGTCGCATCCCCGCTCATTGCTGCATAATGGAGTACCAGTTCCTTGCCCTTAGGGTCCTCACGGTATCCATCTCCATTGGTATCCACATAGCCTGCCTCGTCCAGCAGCTTTTTCGCCTTGTCCGGGTCATACGTGATGCCCTTTGCATTCATATCATGATATCCCTTAAAGGCAGGCGGAATCAGGGATGTTGCTGGAATCCGAAGTCCATGATAGAGCTGCTTGCCGACCTGCTCATTATTCAGCGCATAGCCGAGGGCCTGACGCAATGACTTGTTCGCCAGCTTGGCGTTCGGGTCCATGATATTTAGATTCTTGGCCTGATCGAATTTGCCCATCTTAAAGCCCACATAGCTATAAGATAATTCCTCCTGACCGAGAAACTGTACATTTTTCGGATTACTGGCCTCATTGTAACGGGTGGTTGGATAGCTGGCCCAGTCGACTTCTCCACTTTTCAGCGCCTCGGTAATGACATTCGGGTTCACCACCTTCAGATGAAGGCCATCTAACTTGGGCTCACCGTGGAAATAATCTTCATTTTTGACGAATTCCACAGATTCACCTGTGACCATAGATTTAATTTTGAACGGCCCATAGCCAATCGGATTTTTACGGACAGGATCAGATCCGGCCATATCTTTCACGGGAATATTCTGAAATACCTTTTTCTCCAGTGGTGTAGACCAAAGCCCCGATTTCACCGAAGGATTAGGTTCCTTGAAGTGAATGGTAACCTCTTTCTCATTCAGCACCTTGATGCCAGAAATGGTTTTGGCCTTACCCGCGTGATAATCCTCCATGCCCACAATGTTGGTCATAAAGCTATCATAACGCGGACCTTCATAGTCTTTATGACCAATCACTTCATAGGAAAAAGCATAGTCCTCTGCCGTTACGGGATTACCATCCGTCCAGTTCAGCTTGGGATCAATTTTGACAGTCACCGCCTTATTGTCTGGGGAAAAGGAAATTGTCGCCGCTCCTTTATCGTCAATATTTAGATTGGAGTCAATCGAAAACATAGAAGGGTAGAAAAACTGGAAGACTTCAAAATCAGGATTGCCTTCATAAAATACAGGATTCAGAATACCTTCAAAAGGGGTATCAGACACGAGTGCATAATTGATGATGCCACCCTTAATCGGCGCCTTATCGTTCTTGACCGCCTTCGCCAGCGCTGTCGCATTCACCTGCTTGCTGTCGGACCCTGAGCCGCCTGTACCGTCAGACGATTTCCCTCCATTTGAAGCGGAAGGCGAACCGCTGCATGCGGCCAGTGAAAATACCAAAATTGCAGATAGAACAGGCAGAATTCCTTTTTTCCAGTGTTTAACCATTGTAAATCCCTCCTTGTCATTGTCCTTATCCTTGAACTTCAGTTAACCCAATCGTTGTCTGGCATCCGTGGCGCGTTTGAGCGCCTGGCCAATAAAGTTAATCGCCAGCATTAGCACCAAAATAAGCAGTGAGGCTGGCAACCACATCCACCAGCTATTCTGCAAAACATCCGGGTCATTGGCATAACTCACCAGTGTACCCAAGCTTGGCGTAGATTCCGGTAAGCCAAAGCCGAGATAAGAAAGCCCGGTCTCAATCCCGATATTCCCCGCGAGGCTGAGGGTCAGATTGACGATCACGACCGAGCTAAGATTGGGCAGCACGCCAAACCAAATGATTTTCCAATTGGGTGTGCCAAGGGTTTTGGAAGCCTGCACATAATCCAGTTCGCGCTCCGACAACACCTTGGCCCGGATAAGACGTGCTTTCCCAATCCATAAAAAGGCAGTCATAATGAAAATAAAGGACCCTATGCCGCTTTTGGGTACAATGCTGACAAATACGATAACCAGCATCAAAAACGGAAGCACCAGAATAAAATCAATGATTCGCATGATGATGTTATCGACCAGCCCCCCATAAAAACCAGCCAACAAACCTAACGTTAAGCCAATAGCGGCGGATAACAATGTAATCGTAAAGCCGATGGTGAAGGAATTGCGGGCTCCAATGACCAGCTGACCGAAAATATCCCTGCCCGCTCGATCTGTCCCCAGCCAATGCACTGAGCCTGGAGCTTCACGGATCGCGCCCAAATCGACTGTCGTGACTACATCCTGATTTACAAACAGGACAGAGGCATATATAAAGATCAAGAACAGAATTACAAAGCCAATGGAAACCAAGGACATTTTGTCACGCACCAGCTCACGACGCAGCACAGACCAACTGGATGGTGATTTACGAATGATTTCCGGCGTGAAGACCTCCTCCACCTGTATAGACACCATAATCCCTCCCTTTCTCTAGACTTGTTCGCTATTCAATTCGAATGCGGGGATCGACTTTGCTTAGGATGACATCAGATAAAAGAGTTCCTAATAGCGCCAAGAAGCCAGAGATCATGACCAGCGCGTTCACGACTGAAAAATCCCGTTGAGTGATGGACTGGAGAAATAATTGGCCCAACCCCGGATAACCGAAAATAGATTCAAGAAAAATATTGCCTGCAATTACTCCCGTCAGGTCATAGCCCAAAAAGGCAGCAATCGGCAATAGAGAGTTTTTGAAAATATGGCGGGAATAAATTTTACCTTCGGGCACCCCTTTGGAACGCGCTGTTTTCACAAAATCCTTCAGTCTTGTGTCAATGACCTCATTGCGCAAATACTGAATCGTAGCCGTTGTACTGAGCATTGCGCCTGTAACCGCAGGTAAAATGAGATGATACGACTTGTTCACGTAATATGCCCATGTTCCCGGCTCCACGCCTACATCCACACTGCCGCTGGTTGGAAACCAGCCGAGCCTGAATCCGAATACGTACAGCAACAACAACGCGAGTATAAATAGAGGTGTCGCAAAGCTGAGATAGGTATAGCCCACTACGGTTTTATCCAGCAAACTATGCTGATAACGACCGCTGAGTACGCCGAGCGGAATGGCGATCAGATACGTCAGAACCAGAATTACTACGCCCAGAAAGAACGTGTTCCCCAGACGGCTGCCAATCAGATCGGTAACGCTAATTTTATGTACATAAGATTTGCCCAGATCCCCGTGAGCCAGCTGGACGAGCCAGTTCCCATACTGCACCCACACCGGATCATTCAGTCCCAGTTTTTGTCGCTGTTCTTCCAGTGCGGCCGGATTCAGATTGGGTGTCGAGGTAATAAGTCCTGTCAGGGCATCCCCCGGCATAGCCTTAGCTAGGAAAAATATAAGCACGCTCAGTGCAAAAAGTTGAGGGATCATAACCAGCAGCCGACGCAGTGTAAATTTCCACATATTCTGTACCCCCCTTATGGTAGCGCGACTTGATGGGATGGACTTACTGATTTTAGTGCAAACGGCTTTCCACTCGCGTCTAGATGTTGGGGTAGCTCTGTTTTGTAGGAGGATAAAAGCATTCGCCTTTTTTGGGCATTTTCCAGTCGTTTTGTAGGATCAATATTGGGAATGGTTGCAATGAGGCGCTGGGTATACAGATGCTGTGGACGCTCATAAATGTCTTGCTCGCTCCCCTGCTCCACTAAACGACCCCGATACATAATACCGATTTGGTCACACATATGGCGGATAATACCTAGGTCATGACTAATGAACAAATACGTTAAATTAAACTCCCGCTGCACATCCTTCATAAAATTAAGCACTTGTGCCTGCACGGAAACGTCCAGCGCCGACACCGGCTCATCTGCAATGATCAGCTTGGGGTTTAATGTAAGCGCACGCGCGATCCCGATCCGCTGCCGCTGCCCCCCGGAAAATTCATGCGGATATTTGTAGGCTGCATCGGCGTTCAAGCCGACCTTTTCCAGCAACGTCTGTACTTTCCTTCGTTCTTCCTCACTGCTCAGCCTTTCAAAATTTCGCAGCGGTTCAGCAATGACATCCAATACGCGCTTACGCGGGTTGAGCGAAGAGTATGGGTCCTGAAAAATCATCTGAATATCTCTACGCAGTGGATGGCGATTGTTACGGCTCAGAGCTGTAAGGTCCTTTCCTTTAAACAGAATCCGTCCGCTCGTCAGCTTATTTAGACCGATGATCGTCCTGCCTGTCGTCGTTTTTCCACAGCCGGATTCTCCCACCAGCCCGTATGTCTGGCCTGCCTCAATGCTGATCGACACGCCATCCACTGCTTTCACCTGATCGATAACACGCTGGAAGAAACCACCGCGCACCGGATAGTGGACCCTTAGATCATTTAACTCTAGTAGTGCCATGAGCAACCTCCCCCTTTGCCTCGTCTTCAAAATGAAAATGCTGATAACATGTACAACGGACCCAATGTCCAGGGGAAATTTCATTTAGTTGGGGATGGTCTTCATGCACTCTCTCCTGAATCCAAGGAATACGCGGAGCAAAGCGGCAACTATTGCGGGGGATATCTTGTAATGAGGGAACAATGCCGCCGATGACATGCAGTGATTCCCCCTTGGTATGCGATCCCGGCATAGAAGCAAGCAAAGAACGCGTATACGGATGCTGTGGATGCCTGAATAATTCAAAAACATCAGCGCTCTCCACGATTTCTCCGGCATACATGACCACCACGCGGTCGGCTACTTCTGCCACAACACCAAGATCGTGCGTAATCAGGATAATTCCGCTCTCAGTCTCCTGTTGAAGCTGTTTGAGCAAGTCGAGAATTTGCGATTGGATCGTTACATCGAGCGCAGTAGTTGGTTCATCTGCAATAATAAGAGAAGGTCGGCAAGCTATGGCAATCGCGATCATCACACGCTGCCGCATCCCTCCTGACAGTTCATGCGGATACTGATCATACACACGCACAGGATTCGGTATATCTACACTTTCCAGCAGCTCCAGCACACGTTCCCTTTTTTGCTTCGTAGATAGTGACGTATGATAATCAAGATTTTCCTCAATCTGCTTGCCAATGCTCATCAACGGGTTGAGTGCTGTCAGCGGGTCCTGAAAAATCATACCAATGCCCGCTCCGCGGATTTTATTCATTTGCCCTGAAGAAAGACGGTTCAGGTCCGTGCCTTTAAAAAGGACCTCTCCCTCTACACGTGTGCGTTCCATGTCATGCAGTTGCGGGATAGAAAGCGCCAGCGCGCTTTTGCCACAGCCAGATTCTCCGACTACAGCCAGCACTTCATTGGGGTTGACCGTCAGATCCAAATGGTCGACTGCGGGGTGATATTGATCCTTGATGCGAAAAGAGACGGATAATCCTTTAATTTCCAACACGGGTTCGGTATTCAATGCGCGCTTCCTCCATTCTCCATGGTCTTGTCCCGCTTATTCTCACCATGTTTGATGTTTAAAACCTCTCATGAACATTACATACCGTTTTTGTCGGAATAATTTGAATACATCCTATCACCAGTATATGGATATATCAATTAAGATTATGCTATCAACATCATTTAAAAAATCAATGATCCAGCAGTAGCGCGGCCTTTCTGGCACAAAATGTAATGAAATAACCAACCACAGGTTAATTTTCATCACAAAAAAAGTCGTTTGATCCCTCTACAGGGATCAAACGACTAACTAATGCCAGCTCACATTGAGCTTCTGGCGATAATTATGAAGCCGCTCCATAGGAGCCAGACTTGAACGTTCTAGGATCATACCATTTGTAGCCTGCTGCCGGCGCAGACCAAGGCTCAGCCTGTGGTTCGGTAGAAGCCGCAGGCTCCTCGAATGGCAGAAGCTTCGTTGGTTGATCCAGAGTCAAACCTGCCACATCAGACAATTTCGTGTAGTCCTGCTTCCATGCAAGCCATTGGACCGTTTGTACCAGGAAGGTGGAATCATCCACTTCCTCGAAACCATCATATGTCTTCTTCGACTGTCCGTTTTCCTCACGCACATATTTCGGTGTAGCATCTTCTACAGGGGAAGAATCACCGATGAACGCTGCCTTGCCTTGACCTACCTTGGAGATAGCGGCATAAGGCCCTTCTGCACGGCCCCCACCGTTATAAACTCCCTGGTCTACAGCATTCCCCCATTTGTTCGTGCCTGAAGGGATATAAGCAATGCCTTTAGCCTTGGTAGGATCAATAATAGCCAGCGTAGATCCTGCATGCATTGCAATCGAGCGCACACCCTTGGTAATACCGAAAGATTGATCTGCGGCTACAATGTCAGTAGCATTCACGTCACCAAGCGCATTATAACGGAAACGAACACCAAAGTTGGTCGCCAGCCAATCGGAGCTTGTTAATCCTTGCATCGCCGGTGATGCTGCTTCTTCTGCAGTCATGCCTTTGGCCGGATTAGTATAGGCTCCACGACGGTAGCCATTCATAACTTCGGAGGAATCCCAACGGTTTTTGTTACGGTCCGCATTATAATGATCGGAGATGAAGAAGACGCTCCCCCCGTTATTCACGTATTGCAGCAGAGCAGCCTGCTCGGATGCCTTAAAGGCAACATTCGCTTCACCAATAATGAACACATCATATTGGCGCAGCTTGTCATATGTTATGGCCTGCTCTCCATAAGTAAAAGGAATGGGGCGATTCAATTGGTCTACCGTAAAGCCTACATTACGCAGTCCATTGGCAAAGTCGGAGAAGGCGCCTTCAATGACCCAATCTGCTGCACCAGCGGTCTGTGCGTGCGTATTATCGAACAGCACCTTTTTGCCTTTTCCATCCGGCAATGTAGTACCGGGTTGACCCGGGTTGCCAGGTTCGCCAGGTTCACCTGGTTCCCCCGGCTCGCTTCCGCTCACCAGTTCAACAGCGCTTGGGCTTTTCACTCCACCAAAATTATTGTAGGCGCCGAGTGTACCCGTCACACGAATTTTGCTGCCGATCAGCTCAGGATGGCCTGACAGCCCAAATTGCCCTCTGTACGCTGAAGTCAGCTGTACATCCAATAGATTAGACGTATTACGTTCATTTGCCTGATCAGCAATCAGTACGTTAAAATCATTCGCGAACGGAGAAGAAAAGTTAGCCGTTTTCGATCCGGTAGCATGTCCGACGATGTAGCCTTCCACCGTCACCGTACCTCCACTGCTTTGGCCTTGAAGTGCTTCGGCTACTGTCAATACTCCCTCTGCCTTGACCTGACCGAATGGAACGAAGATCCCGATCAGCAGTGATACGATTGCTGCTAGATGCAGCATCCCTTTTAAGCGTGAACCTGTGAACCGCAAGCCTTTTACCATACGTCAATATCCCTCCTATGTTTTCTATAAATGTACTTGTCCTTTATCAGATTAGCCGCCAATCTTCTAATTCCTTCCTGATTTCATCCATAATTATGTAAATTTTAATCTTTTTTATTGGAAACGCACCTGTTTATGTAAAAATTGAACCCTGTGATTGACACCGAGCACGGCATACATTACCCTAAGGAAGACATGTAGAACGGTATACGCGAATGAAGATGACGGGAGAGTCTGTCCAGGGAGCCTACACTCTGGCGGCACCGAAGGAGCAAGACGCCAGCACCCGGCTGGCGGATAATCTCTCAGGTCCATGTATCGTCATCTGACGCAACTCTGGAGAGAGCGCAAGCCACCCAAGGGGTAAGGCGGTAAGAACACCGCACGAAACTCTCAGGTAACGAGGACAGAGATAAGGGAAACTTCCTTATCCTGTCCTTTTTTGTGCTCACATTGCGCGTCAGCATTAGGAACCGTCATAAACGCGCAAAGACGCGGAAATACCATATAGTATGGTATTAGAACATACAGGGGGCCACACCATGCGTTTCAAAGATGTATTTTCCATTATCGGCCCGGCCATGACCGGACCTTCCAGTTCACACACCGCAGGCGCGGTGCGACTCGCACGCGTTGCCCGGCACTGGCTCGGAGCGCAGCCTGACCGTGCCCGCATGACATTATACGGCTCCTTTGCCGATACGTATAAAGGACACGGTACAGATCTGGCGCTCATCGCAGGACTGCTTAATTACGATACGGACGATCACCGGATTCCCGATGCCGAGCAATGGGCCGAACAAGCCGGGATGGCCGTGGAATTCGCCGTCAGCGGACTCCCCGCCCCTCATCCGAACACTGTCCGTTTCGAGCTGTGGAAGGGCGAGGATCAGCGCACACTGTTGGGCTCCTCCATCGGCGGCGGCAGCATCCATGTCCAGCAACTGAATGAATTCCGGGTCAATCTGACCGGGGAGCTGCCTACGCTGGTGCTTCTCCACTCGGATAAGCCCGGTACATTGGGCGCGATAACTTCAGCGCTGGGCGAGGCTCACATTAACATTGCCTATATGCACGTAGATCGCAAGGGCCGGGATGGTGAAGCACTCACCGCCATTGAAACGGACAGTTCTGCTCCAGCTGAACTAATTGCGGAACTGCGTTCTTTACCTCATATGTATGAAATTAAGATGATTAATTTGAAAAAAGGAGCTGAATCCGATGCGGTTTAGCCATCTGCATGAGATCAGCGCTTTATGCGCTGAAGAATCCACCACGATTGGCCGCTTGATGATTCAAGAGCAGGTACAAGAAACGAATACAACGGAGGAAGAAATCTTTCGCCAAATGTCTGATTATTATGAAGTCATGAAGGAAGCCGTTCATCGCGGTCAGACACAAGACACCGTATCCCGCAGTGGATTGACGGGCGGTGACGGCAAGCGCCTAGCCGAGTATCTGCGGGCAGGGGAAACCTGCTCCGGTGATGCCTCCGCGCTCGCCATGGCTTATGCCCTCTCCGTGTCGGAGGTTAATGCATCCATGGGTCGCATTGTCGCCACGCCTACCGCAGGCTCATGTGGGGTTATCCCTGGTGTATTCATCAGTGCGCAGGAACGGTTCGGCTGGGATGATGAGCATATGGTGAACGGCCTATTCGCCGCTGGAGCCATTGGCTACGTGATCGCCAACAACTCCTTCATTTCTGGCGCGGAGGGAGGCTGTCAGGCTGAGATTGGCTCAGCTATCGGGATGGCCGCTGGCGCTATGGTCGAGCTGCGCGGTGGTACGCCTGAACAGGCTGTTCACGCCGTGGGTCTCGCCCTTAAGAACACGCTCGGCCTGATTTGCGACCCCGTCGCCGGACTCGTGGAGATCCCGTGCATCGTGCGCAACGGGCTGGGAGCCGTGACTGCACTTGCCGCAGCAGATATGGCTTTGGCGGGTGTGCGCAGCGCTATTCCGTCTGACGAAGTCATTGACGTGATGCTTGAAGTCGGCAGTGCGATGCCGTCGAAGCACCGCGAGACCGCCAAAGGCGGGTTGGCCCAGACGCCGACTGGCAAGCGTTTGACCGAATCACTTACACGCAACACACCAACCAAGAAGGATAAGTCATAAATTATAAGCGGTAGCCTCCTTAAAATAAAAGAGCAAGCCTATCGTCCTTGGACGTATGCTTGCTCTCTTTTTTACTGAACGGTTACCTGTACCTTCGTCATTTTACCTGCATATTTCACAGTAATTACAGCTTTACCCTTGCCCTGTGCCTTAATGTTACCGTCTTTGACGGTCGCAACAATAATTCTGGACGAGGACCAGACAGCCGGTTTGGAGACATCCTTCTCCGACTCATCCTTATACGTGGCTGTAGCCGTAACCTTAGCCAGCTGTCCTGCCTTCAAATTCAATGCGACTTCGTCTGTTTGCAGGTATTTAAGCGTATCAACATCCACAGGTACGCTGATTACCTTCCCGCCAAATTTCGCCTGAATGTTAGCTTTACCGTAGCTAACCGCGGTAACCTGACCCTTTTTAACAGTGGCTACCTTATAATTAGACGTTTTCCATTCAGCTTGGGCCGTAACGTCCTTTTCTTTACCATCACTCGATTTAACCACAATCGCGATGGTTTTTTGATCTCCAGATTTGAGCGATAGCGCGATTGCATCCGCTTCAATCTTTTGCGCTACGTCCACTTCTACCGTAAACGTAATGTTTTGCTTGCCATATGAAGCAGTCACAGTTGCCTTACCGCTACCATTCGCTTTGATCAAACCTTCGCTAACCTCAACCACTTTTACATTGCTAGTTGTCCAGGTGGCGTCCTTAGTTACATCTGTTTTTGTACCGCCACTCTTAACTCCTGTTACTTTCAGTTGCTTCGTTTCCTGAGCACCAAGCGCAATTACACGCGAGTCTGTTTCCAGACGGTCTACAAGGCCTACTTGCACGTTAATCGTCAGTTTTTTGCCATTATAGGTCGCTGTAATAACCGCTTTACCAGCGGATTTACCCGTAATCGTTCCTTTGGACACAGAGGCAATATCTTCTGCGCTTGAAGTCCATTCTGCATCCTGTGTTACATCTTCTTTACGTCCATCCGCATAAGTAGCCGTCAAAGTTGCAGTATAGTCCTCATCAATATCAATCGTTGCCGTTTTGGAGGACAGAGACAGATCACCGGGTACATTTACGGATACCGTAGCTGTAACTGTTTTGCCACCATAAGAAGCGGTGATCGTAGCCTCACCTGTTTTATAACCCGTGACTTCTCCCGCACTGACAAAAGCGATGTCTTCATTGCTGGACTTCCACTCTGCCTTACTTGTGATATCTTCTTCCGTACCTGTTACATACGTTGCGGTCAGCTTGAGCTTTTTGGATTCCTTGGCATTCAGGCTCAGCTTGTCCTCACTCAAATCCAGATATCTGGAGGTTTCGACATCTGTCTTGATCGAAACGGTCTTATCTCCATACTTAGCGGTCACCGTAGCCGAACCCGCTCCAATCGCCATAATCGTTCCCTTATTCACAGTCGCAATTTTTTCATCGCTTGATGTCCAAGTAGCTTTATCTGTGATATCCGTTACCGTCCCATCCGGATAAACGGCAGAAACTTGTACTTTTTTAGATTCATCCAGACGGAGAAAAATATTGGATTCACTGGCTTTCAACTTATTCGTTTGATCGACATCCACCGAAATCGTAGCGGACATCGTGCCATATTTACCTGTAATTGTCGCCTTTCCCGCGCTATAGCCGGTAATGGTGCCTTTCAGTACATCCGCCACAGCTGCATTGCTGGAGCTCCACTCAGCGGACTCTGTCACGTCCTGTACCGATCCATCCGGGAACGTCGCTGAAAGCTTAACCTTCTCAGTATCCTTCAACAAAAGAGAAACCTCTGATGAACTAACATCGAGGCGTTTAACCTGCTCCACCTGCACAGCAATGGTTACGGTCTGTTGACCATATACGGCCTTAATATTAGCTGTACCTGCTCCCTGAGCGGTAACCAATCCGTTCACTACTGTGGCTACCTTTTGATTATCGGAGGTCCAAGTAGCATCACCCGAAACCTGAGCTGTTGTATTATCACTGTATGTCGCTGTCAAATCAACCTGTCCTGTACCGCTTGAACGCAAGTTCAGGCTTTGTACACTGGATGTCAGCGCCTTAACCTTTTTCGTTACATGTACCTGAACCGATTGTACCTTCTCTTTATAGGTCGCAACCACGGTGGCTTCCCCTTCAGCCTTGGCCGAAACTGTACCATTATACACAGTAGCAATAGCTGTATTATCACTTTTCCAATCCGTGCTTACGGTTACATTCGAGGTTGTCCCATCGCTAAAAACAGCAGTAGCCGTCAACGCTGCCGTATCTCCCTGCTGCAAAGTTACCTCGTTAGAGGAAAGGACAATCTTGGAAAGCACTGCATCCGCAGCAGATGCAAATCCTGCATATGATGTAAAACTTGAAATCAGGATGACCAACGCCAGAAAACCGGACCATCTATTCTTCAAAATCTAATTCCCTCCCATTTCAAAACTTAAATTAAGGATTTCGCAAAATCCTTACACCTACGTTTTATGTCGTCATATGGAAAAGAATAGTTTAGGCTTCGAAGGAAATTTGGTCCTTATTAACTAGATCGTTTCTGATAAAAATTAGACATTACAATTTTTGTAGCTTCAGAGCCATAGTGAAGATTTTTCTCAACAGATCCACAATCTCGCATTTACAAACAGCTATATGCTGCTGCGCGAACTCTTAAATGATGGTATTCTTCCATATTAGGAGCCAGTTGGTGCATATAAACGACGGAGTAATCAGATGGCATTACATTAACAGCTCAGCCACCGTTTCCTTCCAACGATGGATCACCGATTCCGGTTCCTTGAGACGGACCGTGACACCTGTCAAGATATCCGCATATTGGGCCGAATCTTCTCTGGCTGCAAAAACATGCGCCGCAAATCGCTCACGTACATGCTTGGCTCCGGGCAAAGCAGGCAGATGTTCCAGCGACAACCGCACATAATGCGCCTTCCCCCCAGTAAACACCGCAAGCGTCGCCTTGCCAGTACGGATCATGTTGCCCGTCGTGGTCGTACCCGGCCATAGTGCCAAACGCAAATTCCCCTCGTCCAGCGCTACAACCTCGCCCACACTAATCATCGCTATGTGCGGCCACTGATCTTCCGTGACCGTCATCAGCATCATTGCTTCATGCTGCTTGTCCTTCAACTCCTTACCGTCCAACAGCGTAAACAGTTCCTTACCGATCCTTGGTGTCTGCATGAAGTATATTCCCCTTTAATTTTGGCCTATAACTTCAAAGTACCATAATTTACGGCTACTTACGAACGACCCTATATCCGCTCTGGAATAGGAGGAACATGAGCAGCATTGGGAATATCTTGGGGGTTTACCTTGAACGCCGATTTATACTTTGCGGGATCCGTAATGCTATCCGGTTCTGAGGTACGCCATGTGAACAGGCATACAGGGCACAACAAAACCTCCCAGGCGCCTTTAACTGGCGAGCGGGTAACAACCTCCGAACGATTAGATTCACAACGGGGACAAATATGCATCTGTCAGCACTCCTTTAATCTTTCTTTATTTTTAAAAATATTCAGCGAAGCATTTGGCTCAACTTTTTCTCCCATTCTGCTACACCCAATGGGGAATCGAGCGACTGCGAGTAATGTCCTCTAATATCCGGTGCTACAGGTGTCGTCGCATCCAATATCATTTTGTGCGTCATACCTGCCGGATCAGAGCCGGGGTCAAGCGGTAAAATAGACAAGCCAGGAACAATGACAGTATCATGCTTTGGATGAAGCTTGGTGGATAAAGCCCACATGACCTGCGGCAGATTGAACGGATCGACCTCCTCATCCACCACAATCACGAGCTTGCAATACCCCAATCCATGCGGAGTCGTTAACGCACGCATTCCCACAGCCTTTGCAAAGCCGCCATACCGGGTTTTCGTGGAAATAATAGCGACCAGCCCATGCGTATACATGGCATTAACGGCTACGATTTCATTAGGAAAAGCATCCTTAAGCTGCTGAAACAACGGTACACTTGTATTCACACCGATCATATAATCCGTTTCCGTCCAAGGCATCCCGATGTACAGATGCTCAAAGATAGGCTGTTTGCGGTGATATACACGATTAATCTGAATGACTGGCATCGCGCGGCCGCCGGAATAGTGACCTGTGAATTCACCGAATGGACCTTCATACTCACGTTCACCTGCTAACACTTCGCCTTCCAAAATGACCTCGGCTCCCCAAGGCAGATCCAGATCTGCATCCTTCGCTTTGACCACACGATAAGGCTCACCCTGAATGGCGCCCGCCATCTCATATTCGGATTGATCGTACAGCAGCGGCGTAGAAGCAGCCGTTGTAATCACAGGCTCACATCCGAGGGCAATAGCCACCTTCAGATTTTCTCCGCGCTCCTCAGCCTGACGGATATGGATCGCAATATCATGCTGTGGTACAGGCTGGATGCCCAAACGGTTCTTGCCTTTCACCTGCATCCGGTATAAGCCGACATTTTGCTTACCGTAGGTGTCCGGGTCATCCAGATCGCGTGAAACTAGAATTGCTTTATCCAGATAAAACCCACCGTCCCCCTGATTCAAACGAAACAACGGCAAAATATCAAACAAATTAATATCCTCTGTAATCTCGACTTCATGAAAGGGTGCGGTTTCTTCCCGCTTCACGGGCACCGGAAATTGTTCATAGCGTCTGGCAAATTCAAAAAACTGCTCCTTGAGCGGCGTGTTTTTTGGCATCCCCATCATGAGGGCATGATTGGGCCAGGAGCCCATCACATTCATTGCAATACGAGCATCCGTATATCCATAGATGTTGTTGAAAATGAGAGCAGGCGTCTTATCTCCAAGATTGTTTAATGCTCTGTTAGCTGCTGCGAGGTCCGGCTCCGGCTTTACCTCATCGCTGATCGTGAGTAATTGTCCCTCCTTTTCCAAGGTGTGTAGAAAATCGCGAAAGTCTTTATAAGCCATCATTCATTCTCCTTCGTCTTTCGATTTCTCAATTCTGGTGCAGTCTGGAGTCATTCTGCTTCATTCCATCCCAGCGTTTGGCTGCGGTTGTGACAATACCGAACTGATCCAATGCACGAAAAACAATATGATCCACCAATTCCTCGATACTTGCAGGATGATTATAAAAGGCAGGCATCGGCGGCAGGATCATCACGCCCATACGTGACAGCTCCAGCATATTTTCCAGATGGATACTGCTTAATGGTGTTTCTCTGGTCATGAGCAGCAGCTTCTTTCGCTCCTTTAGTATCACATCCGCTGATCGGGTAAGCAGGTTGTCCGCCATACCAATACGAATGGAGGCAAGGGTCTTCATGCTGCAAGGAGCGACGACCATGCCGTCTACTCGAAAGGAGCCGCTGGAAATACGCGCAGCCTGATCCTTATACGAGTAGACCGCATCCGCCATCGCCTCCACTTCCTTCACCGTGTAGCCTGTCTCATAGGGGATGTTCGCAATAGCCCACGGGGATAGCACCAGATGGCTTTGGACTCCAGCCTCTCGTAATTGTTGTAATATACGGATACCAAAGATCGACCCTGTCGCTCCCGATATTCCTACAATGATTTTCTTCATATGTCCCCTCCTTCCATCCCATCGTTTTATGTTCACCCATGCATTACTGTCAAAAATTATACGCCCGTTCCCTGCACACGAAAAATATATATAATATATGTAATGCATACTTTAAAAGTATTCAAATCGAAGCGTTGTTTAGAAATGAGGAGGAATCCCCAATGGACTTGAAGCATCTGCATTACTTTTGCGTCATCGTGGAGGAAGGCCAAATCACCAAGGCCGCCAGAACGCTCAACATGGCCCAGCCTCCATTGAGTCAACAACTCAAAAATATGGAGGACGAGCTTGGTGTAAAGCTGATTTACCGTGAAGGAAAGAAGTGGGAAGTTACCGAGGCCGGGTATACACTGTATACACGCGCCAAACGATTATTGGCTGAAATGGAGGACACCTGTAGAGAAATTGGGGAGTTTGAAAACAAAGTAACCGGCACACTTGCTATAGGCACGTCATCCGCCTGTATGTCTCTGATTACTGAACAACTCAGTCGCTTTCATCAGGTTTATCCAGAGGTATACGTTAAAATAGGACACGGAGACACACATCATCTGGAAGAGCTGCTGCACCAAAATAAAGTTGATCTGGCCCTGCTGCTGCTTCCGGTAGATGACAAATCGTACCATACGATTGAACTGGAGGGCGTTTCTTTTGTTGCGGTTCTTCCGTGTGAATGGGCAGATCGCCATCCCAGTGGGGAAATTACCTTACAGGAAGCTGCCAGCTATGACCTCTTGTTGGGACGCCGAACAGAAGGATACGGACTATACGAAACCGTCATCCGCAAATTTCAGGAACACCATCTTATTCCGCGCGTCGTACTAGACTGTCCAGAAATATCGACCATTCTCTCGCTCGTTTCCACAGGCATGGGAATTACCATTATTCCAGACGCTGGCTTGGGACAAGAATACGGGGACAGATTTCGCACACTCTCCATTAAGGAGCCATTCCCCTTCACACAGCCTGCCGTCGTATGGCGCAAAGATCGTTATTTATCCAATGCAGCTCGCAAATTTGTTGAACTGCTACAAGCTGGAGACGCGAAAAAGACTGTTCCCGAGTAGATGCCTACCGCTCTACTCCTGAAACAGTCTGATGCTAGATGAACTTCCTTCATTCGGTCGTTGGTAACCGCCTTACTTGACTCCTTGATGCCGATACTCGGTTGGAGTCATTCCACATTTGCGCCGGAATACCTGTGTAAAATGCCGCATATCCTGATAGCCGATCCGCTCCGAAATATCAGCCAGCCGCAGATGAGGATCACTGAGCAGCCGCTTCGCCTCCTCCATACGCAGGCAAATGACATAATCCTTGTAGCCTTGTCCCGTCTTTTGCTTGAATAACTGGCTGAAATACACCGGATTCAAAAATACGATTGAAGCCACCTTCTCCAGCGACAGCTCCTCTGTAAAGTGAGCCCGAATGTATTGCAATGCCACATCTACCGTATGCATGCCTTTGCGCAGACATTCTCCTGTATCCGCTGCTGCGGCTGCAATCTCCTCTGGTGTACGTCTTAGTCGCGCCACCTCTTCAGGTATGGAGGCAAAATTGTGATGAACACCCGAACGTGTAATTTGTAGGGGCACCTTCACATAACGCTTCAAATGGGATTCGAGCAACGTCTCTAGCCGTGCGGCCTCTGCCTCATCCCTTAGCCTTGCAATGCCCAGCAGACTATGGCGGTCTAGACTGACGACAAAGCCGCTGCCTCCTGCCTCAATGAGCTCGGACAGTACATTTTCAATCATAAAATGCTCCAGATGCGTCTGCTTGTGATCAGGTTCCATGCGAACCATGAAGAGATGGAATTCCGGATAATTTTCGACAAAAGGCTGTATATCCAGCTTGCCCGTGTCCAGTCCAAGGGCATAGCGTTGGAAAACGGCTTCACGCAAATAAACCATATTGGATTTGAGAAGCCTACCCTCGTTCGCCTGCTGCGAGGCCACAAGCGCTTCGGCTGCCAGTATTTCAATGCATTCCAGCAGCTTTCTTTTACCAATCGGCTTTAACAGGTAGTCTTTGGCACCCAGCTTTACTGCTCTTTGTGCATAATGGAAGTCGGAATGGGCCGAAATGACAACCCACTGCAGATGAGGATGCTTTCGCTTAGAAATACGCATGAATTCCAGACCATCCATACCGGGCATCAGGATATCAGTTAATACAATATCTACAGGATGCTCCGCCAGAATGCCTGCTGCCTCCTCGGTGGAAGCAGCGAGATGAATGCCGCAGGTTGGTAGAGCTTGGCCAATGGTACGCCGAATCCCCTGCCGAATCATATTTTCATCGTCAGCTATCAGAATATTCATGTTTCTCCTCCTTCTGTGGCAGAGGCACACTTACAGTGACTGTTGTTCCGGCCCCAGGTACGCTAGAGATCCGTAGGCCGTACTCTTCTCCGAACATGTGCCGTAGCCGTAAATTTAGGTTTTGCAGGCCGATGCCTCCCGCCTGCCCGCTGCCCGCCTGTTTGCCGGGTTCTGCCAAAGCGACCTGGACCACCTCCCATCGTTCGTACTCCATCCCTGCACCGTTGTCGATGATGTGCAGACTCAATACACCGCCATATTCCTCCGCTCTGACGAGCAACTTGCCACCTGTATCTGCATGAAGAGGCTCCAGTCCGTGCTTCACCGCATTTTCAATTAATGGCTGTAAGGTCATTTTCGGCAAGCGGATATCCATCCATCGTTCTTCAATATTGATGTCTACGGATACCCTGCCCTCCAGCCGGGCTTGGATAATGGTAAGATAGTGGCCAACCTGCTCCACTTCTTCACGAAGGCTTACATCAGTCCCCTCTTCCCAATGGCTGCTGTAACGGAACATATGGGATAAGGAGAGAACCACCTCTCCGAGCTGATCTTGTCCCTTTTCATCCAGCATCCAATAGATCATATCCAGCGTATTATACAGAAAATGTGGATTGACCTGCGTCTGCAGCGCGTGCAGCTCCGCATTTTTTTCACTGACCGATGATATACGCACCAGCTCGATTAGCTCTGCAATCCGTCTTACCATATGGTTAAAAGAGGTAGCTAGTTGATTGATTTCTTCATAGGATTTGGTGTTTACCGTATGACGGAAATTTCCTGTCTCTACCCGCTTCATTTCCCGAATGACTCGCTTGAGTGGAAGGGAAATGCCCCTGGAGACGATAGATGCAATTAACGCCGACACAATAATAAGTATAGGTGCCACGATAAATAAGTACCTTTGATTTTGCACCAGCTCCACGTTCAGATCCTCACTAGGTGTCACACTAATCACAGACCAGTCGGCAAACGGCAACTTGGAAGCGATTACAACTCTTTCATTACTTCGATTTACAATAACATCCTCCTCCGGTACCTGCTGCTCTAAATTTTGCAAATCCGGTGGCGGATCAGAGGAAGTGGCCGACACAATTCGATTTTCATGACCCAACAAATATACCTGACTATTGGTGCCTAACCGCAAATTGTGGAGAGCGGACAAAACAGAACGCGGCTCAGCCTCAAACAGGACAATACCAATCGGCTTGTGTTCATCCAGATCATAGAGCTGCCGCCCAAACGCAAACACGGGTCTGGTTTCCACCTGATCAATGACAGAGTGAGGATACACGCCCAGCCATGCAATTTTGCCCGCCGACTTTCGAATTTCCTTATACCATTCCGTATGTTCGTAATGAGTATCAATGACATTCATATAATTTCCATAGTTATATACCTTGCCTGTGTCTGTGATGACATGGATGCCAATCAGATCCTCACGCGAATAATAGATAGCCCCCAGAATATTCGTAATCGTACGTTCGTTGATGTAATTGACAGCAGGTAAATCACTACTATCCGTCGTCAACAGACGAACCAAATCCATATTGTTGCTGATCGATTTGGAGAGACTGTTATAGCTGCCGAGTAGCAATTCGAACAGGCCTGCCGTCTGGGATACATTTTTTCGCGCCAGCTCGCTGACCTTATCATGGAACTGCACCGTAGTACGGTTGTAAAATAATAGACTGACCGCCAGCACAATGCCGGACATGCTCAATAGGAACAGAACAAACAAGCGGTATTGAATGGATTGAAAACGGCGCATCATACCTCCGTGCGCTCCTTTCGCTTCGGCCGCCTATCCTTTAACCGCTCCCGCAACCATGCCCTTGGTGATATTTTCGGACAGAACAAAATAAATAATAATGACCGGTAAGGCACCCATGACTAGAAAAGCACCAATATTACCGTAGTTCACAGAATACTGGCTGACGAACGTATATACGCCGAAAGGGAGAGTTTTGAGCTTCTCGGATGAGATAAAGGTGGCAGCCATAATGTATTCATTCCAGATGTTAATGAAAGTTAAAATACATACCGTCATGATAGGCGGAATCGAGATGGGTAAGATTACACTGCGGAAAATACGATAAATGCTTGCTCCGTCAATGTAAGCGGATTCTTCAATTTCGTGGGGAATGGACCGCATAAAGCCGGATAGGATGAAGACCGCAATCGGTGTCTGAAAAGCAATGTAGGGTAAAATCAGTGAGAAATACGTATTCAGAATATGGACGTTTTTAAACATCACCATTAGCGGCAGTAGTGTGGCTTGCATCGGGATCATCATCCCGATCAAAAACATAGTCAGCACAACAGCCCCGAAGCGCCAACGAAAACGTGTAATCGCATAAGCAGTCATCGAGCTTAATAAAATAACGAAAATCATCGTAACCCCGGTCACCAGCACACTGTTTCCTAAATAACGCAAGTAGCTCCCTGATTCATAGGCTTCCTGATAGTTGTGCCACTGGGGCACTTGAGGGAGTGCAAAGAAACTTGAGCTCAATATCTCTTCATTCGTCTTCAACGAATAGGTCAGCAGCCAAAAGAGTGGATACAGCTGCGTGACCATTAAGATTGCCAATAAGGAAAAGACTCCCGTTTTTTTCAAGGCATTCAACAGTTCCATCTCCTTTAGCTTACCTTATTTTCGATTCGTTTGAAAACAAAATTTATCACAATTGTAAATGACAAGCAAATCACTACGAGAATTGAAGCCAATGCGCTGCCATATCCGTATTTCATCGATAAAAAGGACATATTGTACATATACGTGGATACTGTATCCGTCGCATGGGCTGGTCCTCCACCCGTCATCACCCAGATCAAATCAAACGATTGCAGAGAGCCGATAAATGCTAATACAATTGATATCTTGAAAATAGGTACAATAAGCGGCAGCGTAATATAGCGGTCTGCTTTGAATCCTTCAGCTCCATCAATTTTGGCTGCTTCGTACAACTCATTCGGTATATTTTGTACCCCGGTAAACTGGATAAGCAAATGATAGCCAAAATACTGCCACAACGATACAAAATAGAGGGCGTACATCGCTATCTGCGGTTCCGTCAGCCATGAGCGTGTCCAGCTTTCCAGCCCAATCGCCATCAAAATACCGTTCAGCATTCCCCCCATCGAGGCCGGATTATAAATCGTCTTCCACAGCTGCCCGATAATGACCACCGACAGAATAACCGGCAGAAAATACATCGTAACCAGCGTATTGGCCTTACGCACATAACGATTAAGCAAGATCGCCAGCAGCAGACAGAACGGAATCTCCAGCATGGAAAACACAGCAAACATCATAGTCCGTTTCACGGATGGCCAGAATACTGAATCTGCTGTAAAAATCCGCTCAAAATTAGCCAGCCCCACGAACTTTGCCTCGGCAATTCCGTTCCAATCCAGCAATCCACAATACACCGATACCAGAATCGGAACAAATACCATACAGGTATACAACAACAGGCAGGGTAGCACGAAAACGGCAATGGTACGTGCTGGCACCTTCAGTACATTCATGCTCTAATCTCCTTTGTGTTGATTCTGAACATCTTCTCAGGATGCACAACCTACATGATTTCCAATCAGGGAAGAAGCATTTCGCCCCCTCCCTAGTGCCTGCTACTTCAGGATTTTGCAAAATTCGATTCCAGTCGCTCCAAAGTGCAATATCTAGACGAACCAGGCCAATTTGATCTATATATTGTTCATTGGGAGTCGCTTATTGGATTTTTGCAAAACCTCACTTATTTATTCGCTTCAAAAGTGTTCTGATGTTCCTTGGCAACTTGTGCAGAGTCTTCCTTTTGTACGAACAGGTTTTGAATGCTACTCAGATGCGCCTGCGCAATAGCCGGATTCATCGTATTATCAAAAGCGAGATCGCCCCCTTTTACATTCTTGAACAGCTCATTAAGACTAATCGCTAACTCGGAGTAGCCCGCTTCCTTTAGATCACCTTTCATTTTCTGACCGCTGCCAATCGCATTTTTCAGATCAAACTGAATTTTGGGCATCTCCTTAATAAAATAGTGCAGAAAATCCTTCGTTTCCTGTAAATGTTCACTGTTCGCAGATACCGCAAATGCGCTGCCCGGCGCAATTACATACTCATTCACATCACCCTTGCCATTCACCGTAGGGAATTGAAACGCTCCTACCTTACCCGCTACCGAAGAAGCATCAATTGACCCCGTTTCCCATGTACCCATGATATACATCGCGGCTTTTCCTGTTTTAAAAATATTACCGCCTGCATTGTAGTCAATAGATGTAGCTCCATCCGGGAAAGCTCCTGCCTGCACCAATTCCTGAAATGCATCCACCGCTTCCACAAAAGCCGGGTCGTTAAACGTCTTTTTGCCGTCCAATACATCATTGAGAAAATTCGGTCCTTCATTCGTACGCAACAAAATGTTCATAAAAAGGAGGGACCCCGTCCATGAATCCTTTTCCCCAATGGCAATCGGAGTAATTCCCTTCGCCTTCAGCGTTTTGACCGTCGTAATCAGCTCGTCAAAGGTGGTCGGCAACTTCTGGATTCCCGCCTGCTTGAACAGTTCCTTATTGTAAAACACCACTTCTATATTGTTACCGTCCGGAAAAGCGTAGAGCTTATCGTCGAAACTATAGTAATTAAGAAGTCCATTCTGAAACGTATCTTTTAGCCCCTCTTTATCAGCCACATCGTTTAATGGAGCCAGCAGCCCGGCATCTACGAATGGCTTCATCTGTGCAGCCGGGTTTACAATCGTGATATCAGGTACTTCCTTCGCCGCTGCCTGTGTTTTCAGCTTAAGCTTTTGTTGATCTGTATTTAGCGAATCCAATTCAATTTTGACATGAGGATGATCCTGCTCGTATTGACCTACAATTTGCTTAATCATTTTGTACGAAGGGGTGCTCGGATCAGGATTAATGTTCTGAAAGGTAATCGTAACATCTTTCGTTTCGGTGCCTTTGCTCGGTTCTCCTGAATTTCCCGGACTTGCGCTTTGTCCGTTATTACAAGCTGCCAGCGTCAATGCCAAGGCGCTCACCATCACAATGGCAAACGCTTTCATTTTTGTTCTGCTCATGGTCCTTTTCCTCCTCTTGTTGAAGCATTGCGCAATTTGCCCTCCTTATTGGTGGACACTCAATGCCCGCTTGTTCTTTTCATTATGTTCCATAGAAAAGACGTGAACAATGCGTGAACTTAAGGAGAAGGGTTTGTTTTTTCAAGCCCTCATTTGCGTGCTTCAAAATTCATTCATATCATAACTTGCAATTTATCTAGAACACAGGCATAATATGAATAAGATCATATTTTGATAATGATTATCATTATTAAATGATAAATACACATAGACTTTAAAGGAGGCAGGACCGCAGTGAAAGAAACTTTCAGTAAAACCTCCCTGCATATTGATGATTATTTGGACCTTCTCAATCTTGCCGTACAAGTCGGAGATACCAAGTGGCAAAAAGAAATTACCCGTAAACTTCAAGCCTTGAGTGTCCTTCAGACAGAACAGGTTGAAATAGATTAACTCCCCAGTTAATACTGTCCTTTGTTAAAAATGCTAACTAAGCACCACTATACAAAGGACAACCAGGATATCATAAAACTTTTGACCGAATCCATGAGAAAGATCTTTCATGTGAATGATAAATGAATCGGTTATAGGAAAAAGAGCACAGCCCGTTAAGGCTGTGCTCTTTTATATTGCTTGGCGACGTCCTACTCTCCCAGGACCCTGCGGTCCAAGTACCATCGGCGCTGGAGGGCTTAACGGTCGTGTT